>JAYWIE010000447.1:0-8860 GCA_043789155.1 Rubricoccaceae bacterium
GGCATCTCACGACTCTGGATGGGCTGCGCCGTCGCTGCGCGGTCCCGCGTGCGCGGGAATGACGGCTGTTTCTATGGGTGCGAGCGCAGTACCTACCCCTACCAGCTCGGTTGAGGGGGACAGCCTGAGTGCGCGGAGCGAGCGTCAGCGAGTGCACGCCCAGGCGGGGGGTTCTGGCGGCGACCCGCGCGTGCCGCCGGACGCGAGCCGCAACGACCGAGCGAGTGCGCGCTCAGGCGGGGGCGACGTCGAGGACAGGAGGTTGGACGCCGGGTGTAACCGGGCGGCGGCCCGGCCCGTCTCCGGGGCACGCGCCCGCGTGAACCGCGCCGGGCGACCCGTGGTCCCTCTCCCCCACCCTGATGCTGTTTCGCGCCCCCGTCCTCGCCGGCCTCGCCGCCGCGCTCCTGTTCACCGCCCTACCGGCCCACGCGCTGCGCTCGGACGCGCGCGAGGTCGTCTTCCGGCAGACGTTCCCGGTCCGTGACGGGCAGGCCCTGTCGGTCGACGTCGGCGCGGGCTCGGTCGTTGTCGAGACGACAGCGAGCGGGCAGGCCGAGGTGAGCGTCGAGGGGCGCGGCGAGAACGTGCGTGCGGCCTTCGAGCGGCTGCGCTTCACGGCCACGCAGAGCGGCGGCCGGCTCACGCTCCGCACGCGCGGGCGCGCCGCGATGGGCCGGACCGAGGCCGACTTCGTGTACACCGTCCGCATCCCGCGGCGCTTCAGCGCCGACGTCGACACGGGCTCGGGCAACGTGAGCGTCGGCCCGCTCGACGGGGCGCTCTCGGTCGACACCGGCTCCGGCAACGTCACGACGGGCGCGGTGACGGGCCGGCTGAGCATCGACACCGGCTCCGGCAACGTCCGCATGGCCGACGCCGGCGCGGCGGCGACGATCGACACCGGCTCCGGCAACGTCGATGCGACGCTGACGCGCGTCGTCAGGCTGAGCATCTCGACGGGCTCGGGCTCGGTCCGCCTCGCGCTCCCGCGCGCCGCCGACGCGACGCTGGCGCTCGACGGCGGCGCGGTCCGCATCGACGACGCGCTCGGCTTCGTGGGCCGCCGCGAGGCGCGCGGGGCGCAGGGCCGCATCGGGCGCGGCGGCGAGCGGATCTCGGTCGACACCGGCTCGGGCGGCATCAGCGTGTCCGCGCGGTGACGGGCTGGGTGGAGGGGATGCGGGTTGAGGTTTGACGTTGGAACCAAACGAGCACGTCGGTTCAACCCCAAACCCACTTACCGCACGAGCGTCACCGCGACCGCGGACGTCCGCCCCCCCGCCTCCGCGACGACGCGGTAGACGCCAGCCGCGACGCCCGGCGCAGGCGTCCACCGGAGCGTGGCCTCGCCCGCGCCGAGCGGGCCGTCCACGAGCCGCGCCACGAGCCGGCCGCGCGCGTCGAGCACGGACACGCGGACCGGCCCTGGCGCGTCGAGGCCCAGCGCGAGCGTGACGCCGCCGCGGGCCGGGTTGGCCGAGCGCAGCGCGAGGCGGACGCCGGCTGCGCCCGCGCCGGGCTCGCCGGCGGCGAGGATGATAAACAGCGTCTCGACATCGAACGCGTCGCCGTTCGAGGCGCGGTACTCGGCGCGCCAGAACGCTTCGCCGGTCGGGCGGGTAACGCTCCGGAGCGTGACCGCGACGGTCTGCCCGGCATGGGCCGCGCGGAAGGCGGTGCCGCCGTTCTGCTCGGCCATCGTCATCACGGACGGCGAGTCCACGAATACCGTCGGGAGCGCCGGCTCGTCGGGCGTCGACGTGGCAATGGCGGCGGGTAGCGTGAAAGCACCGAGGCGCACGACGCGCGTCTCCGCCCCCGTGTTGGCACCGTCGAAGCGGTACGACCACGCCGCCGCGCCGCCGCCCGCGTCGACGACCGCAGGCTCGACAGCGACGAGCCGCACCGGCTCGCCGAGCGCGTCCGCGGCCGCAGCGACTGTCCCGTTTATATCCTCGCGGGCCGTCCGCGGCGGCGGCGGCGCGACGGTGATGTTGATGCCCGTCGTGCCGAGGATCGGGTTCGGCGTGCCGTCGCCGTCGGGGTCGTAGAGGCCGTAGCCCGCGCCGCCGGCCGTGCTCCCGAGCGGCAGCGGGAAGCGGACGGCCCCGGCCGAGTACAGCCCGAACGCGACCGGCCCGAGCGCGTACGGCAGGCTCGCCGCCGCGCCCTCGACGACGTCCGCCGCGACGATCTCGACCGTGCCCGCGGCGAGGTCGCCCGTGACGAGAGCCACGATAGAGCCGCCCGGCACGACGCCGCCCGTGCCGGTGATGCTGCCGCGGACCGTCAGCGGGCCGTTCGACGTGCCGGTGTTGAGGTTGAGCGCGAAGGGCGTCGTGAGCCCGCCGCCGGCCTCGGCCGTCGCCCCGAGCACGAGCACCACGACGCGCGACGCGGCCGGCAGCGTCGCCGGATACGTCAGCGTGCGCCCGTCCGCGCTGCGCGCGGGCGTCCCGAGCGTGACGGCCCCGGTCGGGAACGTCGCGAGCACGGGCGCGGCCGTGGCCGAGACCGGTGCCGAGAACGTCAGCGCGATCGTCGTCGCCGTCGGGACGTTCGCGGCGTGGTCCGCCGGGGCGGACGAGGCGACCGTAAACGTCTGCGCGCCCGCAGGCGCGGCGAGGGCGAGCAGCGTAACGAGCGTGAGCAGAGCAGCAAGGCGCATCGGGGCGGCGGCGGGTGACGCCCGATGGTACGGCGGCAGCGGCCAGCCCGCGCGGCGGCGTTACGCGCCCGCCTGCACCGCCGCCTCGACGTCCGCGGCCGTCTTCGGGATGGCCGGGCCGAGGATGCGGCTGCCCTCGGCCGTCACGAGCACGTCGTCCTCGACGCGCACGCCGCCCGTCCCGCGCCACCGCTCGACCTCGGCGTAGTCGATGAACTCGGCGTGCCGCCCCTCCGCGCGCCAGGCGTCGATGAGCGCGTCGACGAAGTAGACGCCCGGCTCGACCGTCAGCACGTAGCCCTCGCGCAGCGGCCGCGCGAAGCGGAGGTAGCGCGTCCCGAACTGACTGGAGCGCTCGAAGCCCTCGCCATACCCGACGGCCGCCTCGCCGAGCCCCTCCATGTCGTGGACGTCGAGGCCGATGGCGTGGCCGAGGCCGTGGACGAAGAACAGGGCGTGCGCGCCCGCCGCGACGGCCGCGTCCGGGTCGCCGCGCATGAGGCCGCACTCGGTCAGGCCGACCGTGACCGTGCGCGCGGCCCCGAGGTGGACGTCGCGGTACGGGACGCCCGGGCGCATCGCGGCGATGGCACCTGTGTACGCCTTCAGCACGACGTCGTAGACCGACCGCTGCCGCTCCGAGAAGCGGCCGCCGACGGGCAGCGTCCGCGTGACGTCCGAGGCGTAGCGCGTGCCGACCGAGACGGCCCCGGCGTCGACGAGCAGCAGGTCGCCGGCCTCGAGCACGGCCCCGGTCGGGTGGCCGTGGAGGACCTCGCCGCGGCGCGTGAGGATGATGGGGTAGCTCGGGTACGAGCCGGCTGCGGCGAGGTGCGCCTCCATGATCGCCGCGATGCCCTGCTCGGTCTGCCCCGGCTGCGCGTGGCGCATCGCGAGCGCGTGAACCTCGGCCGCGAGCACGCCCGCGGCCTCCATCTCGGCGACCTCGGCCGGCGTCTTGACGAGCCGCTGCGCGACGACGGCCGCCACGAGCGCGTCCGAGGCGTGGGCGTCGCCCGGCGCGACGCCGCGCAGGCCGGCGAGGCGCAGGCGCTGCTCGGCCCGGTTCGGCGGCAGCGTGTGGACGGCCCGCCCGGCGCGGAGCGCGTCCCGCACGGCACCCGCGAGCGCGCCCGGCGCGGCGTGCGCCTCCGCCCCGACGGCCGCGGCGCGGTCGGCGAGCGCCGCCTTAGGTCCCTCCCACACGACGTCGTCGACCGTCGGGTCGTGCCCGAAGAGCGTCGTCCGGCCCGTCTCGGCGTCGATGGCGAGCGCGAGGCCCGGCGCGTCGTGGCCGCCGTAGTAGAGGAACGACGCGTCCTGCCGGAAGGGGTAGACGTTGCCGGGGTAGTTCATCGGCGCGTCGTCGTGGCCGAGCACCACGATGAGGCCCGCGCCGACGGTGCGGGCGAGGGCGGCGCGGCGGGCGGCGTAGACGGCGGGGTCGAACATGGCGAAGAGGGAAAGGCCGGCGTCAGAGCGCGGCCATGAGGCGGGCGACGGCGGTCCGGGCGAGGTCCGCGACGGCCTCGGGCGTGGCGGCAGCGTCCGCCGGGATCGGCGCGCCGACGCGGACCGAGACGCAGCCGGGCCGCGCTGTGTACGTCCGCTCCGAGACGAGCGCGGACGTGTCGCCGAGCGCGACCGGCACGACGGGCACGCCCGTCCGCTGCGCGAGGCGGAACGCGCCGGCGTAGAACGGGCCGAGCTCGCCCGCGCGGTCGCCCGCGCGGCGCGTGCCCTCGGGGAAGAACAGGACGGACTCGCCGCGCGAGAGCCGCGCCTCGGCCGCGTCGAGCGCGGCGTCGCCGCCGCCGGGCTGCGCGCGGTCCAGGAAGACGCACACCGACGCCCGCAGGACGGGCCCGATGAGCGGCAGCCGCGCCAGCCCGGCCCGCGCGACGAACAGGAACGGCGCGTCGAGACCGACGAGCAGGACCGGGATGTCCAGCATCGCGCGGTGGTTGGCGACGAACACGGCCGGGCCGCCCGCGCCGGCCGCGAGGGCGGCGGCGGCGGGCGCGACCGTCGTCTCGGTGCGGACGCCGATGAGCGCGAGCGTCGCCCCGGACCACGGCCGCGCCCAGCGCTGGAACGTGGCCACGGTGTGGCTGCGCGTGAGGTCCAGCATCGCCGGGATCCACAGCACGAGCAGCACGAGCGCGTTGGCGACGAGCACCCACCCGAACCAGAGGCGGGCGGCGAGCGCAGGGCGCGGCGTGTCGAGCGTCTGAGTCGTCATGCGGCCAAACTACGGGACGGATGGGGATGCGGGATGGGCCGTCACGGGATGCGGGATGGGCCATGCGGGATGGGCAGATCCGAGTCCGACGTCTCGTCCCACATCCCATATCCCGCATCCCGTATCCCTCTGTCCTCAGTCCACGACCCGCTCGCCGGCCGTCGCCGTCTCGGCCGCGTAGAGCGCCGAGAGCCGCCGCGTCATTCCGCCGACCTCGCCGTGCCCGATCGTCCGGCCGTCGAGACGGGTGATGCCGGCGAGCTCGCCCATCGTGCCCGAGCAGAACATCTCGTCGGCGCGGTAGGCTTCCGTGAGCGAGAGGCGCGCCTCGCGGTGCGGGATGCCCTCGCGGGCGCAGAGGTCGAGGACGGTCTGGCGCGTGATGCCCTCGGGGCAGGCGTCGGCGAAGGGCGTCAGCACGGTGCCCTGGCGCACCAGGAAGACGTGGGTGCCGTTGGTCTCGGCGACGAAGCCGTCGCGGTCCAGCATCAGCGCGTCGTCCGCGCCGGCCGCCGTCGCCTCGATCTTGGCCAGGATCGACGGCAGCAGGTTGTTGTGGTGGATCTTGGGGTCGAGGCAGTCCGGCGGCGAGCGCCGCACGGACGACGTCGCCAGCGTCAGCCCGCCGCGGTCGTAGACGGGCGCCTTCCACTCGGCGAGCACGATCAGCAGCGGCCCGGACTGGTTCAGGCGCGGGTCCATGCCGGACGTCACCTTGGCCCCGCGCGAGAGCGTGAGCCGGATGTGGACGCCGTCGCGCATGCCGTTGGCGTCGAGCGTGCGCCGGATCTCGTCGCGGATGGCGTCGTCGGTCGGGATCTCTGCGAAGGCGAGCGCGCGGGCCGAGTCGCGCAGGCGCGTGAGGTGCTCGCCGAGGCGGAAGATGGTGCCGTCGTAGACGCGCAGGCCCTCCCAGACGCCGTCGCCGCCCTGCACGAGCGAATCGAACGGCGACACGCCGGCGAGGTCGCGGTGCACGAGCCGCCCGCCGATGTTGACGATGAGGTCCTGGTTGCGGGGGTCGAACTGCTGGAGCATCAGGCGGCGAGGCGGTGGGCCGAGAGGTGGTCGTAGAGCGGGCGGCACGTGTCGAGGACGCCGCGGACCGCGTCCGGGACGTCCTCGGGCGCGGTGGCGGGGCCGGGCGCGGCGAAGCCGGTCGAGGCCCGGACGGCCGCGTACCAGTGCGGGGCCCAGACGCCGTCGGCGGGGTGCGGGCCCGCAGGCCACGCGAGCATCGCCGGGTCGAAGGCCACGCCGAGCGCCGTGCAGAGCGCCGCGAGCACGTCCGGCGGGCCCGCGAGGACGTCCGCGGCGTCGACGACGGGCGGGGCGTGGCCGAGGCGCTCGGCCGTCTCGTCGAAGAGCGCGACCTGCTGCGGGAGGCCCGTGTCGGCCGCCGTGACGCCCGGCGTGACGCGGGCGAGCGAGGCGAGCATGCCGGCCGGCTCGCGGACGAGGAAGGCGTGGCGCAGCGCGCCGAGCCACGCCCGCCCGACGCCCGGCAGCAGGTGGTGCGCCATGTGCTTCTGGTAGAACACCGCCCGCCCGCCCGGCACGGGCCCGACGAGCGCGCCGGCGACGGTCTGCCAGTCGGTCGGCTGGCTCGCGAGGACGGCCGCGCGGGCCGGGTGCGCGAGGCCGGTCGCGGCGAGGTAGGCGGCGTAGAGCGGCTCGTCCACGACGGCCGTGTCGGCGCGGCTGGCCCACGCCCGCATGAGGGCGGTCGAGAGGTTGCGCGGGCCGGACCACATCGCGATCCGGACGGGGGGCGGGGCGTCCATGCGCCCGAGTCTACGCCGCCGCAGGCGGCCGCGGCGGCGGTTTCGCCGGCCTTTCGCGGTCCCGCGCCGCCGTGGGGCGGATCCTGCGGTCTCCCCCAACGACTCCCGACCATGGAACGCACGCTCGCCATCATCAAGCCCGACGCCGTCAAGGCGGGCCACGCCGGCAAGATCCTCGACCGCATCCTCGCCGAGGGCTTCGCCGTGCGCGCGATGAAGCTCGTCCAGCTCACGCAGCGCGAGGCCGAGGGCTTCTACGCCGTCCACGCCGAGCGCCCGTTCTTCGGCGAGCTCACGGAGTTCATGGCCTCGGGCCCGTGCGTCCCGCTCGTGCTCGAGCGCGACGACGCCGTCGCGACGTGGCGGACGGTCATCGGCGCGACGAACCCCGCGCAGGCCGACGCCGGCACCATCCGCCAGCTCTTCGCGACGTCGATGGGCGAGAACGCGGTCCACGGCTCGGACTCGGCCGAGAACGGCGTCAAGGAGGGCCGCTACTTCTTCTCCGAGGCCGAGATCGTCTCGGGCGGCGCGGACGTCGTCGACGCCTGACGCCCCGCATCGCGTGCAGGCCAACAAGGAGCCCGCGCCAGACGTCTGGCGCGGGCTCCTTCCGCGTCACGGCCACCACACGGCCACCACACGGCCACCACACGACGCGTCACCCCCCGGGGCGGACGCACGCCGACGCCCGTCGCGGCCCGTGCGGAGCCTCCGCCCGGAAACCGCGTCCCACGGGTTGGACCTGGAGGGGGCACACGGCGCGAGGATGCGGTGAGCGCGTCACGCTCCCGCAGCAGGCAGGTAGCCGCGGAACGACGGCCTGAAGGTCCGGGCGAACTCGTGCGACAGATGCCCGTCGTCGCGGTACCGGACCCGCCCCTTCACAGTCGGCGTGCACCCCTGCTCCGGGCAGACGGCGGCGCGAAGGTCCAGCACCCCGACGCGCGGAAGGCCCTGGACGGCCCGGATCTGTGCGGCCGCTCGCCTCCGGGCGTCCGGGTCGTCGTGCGGGGTGCAGTCGGGGTCCAGCCAGCTCCCCACCCGCCAGTCTGCTCTGGCGAGGCACGACGGGACGTCTACGCCTGCCACCGGAATGCCTGCCACCAGAACGGTCCGGGCGCTGTGCCTCGCGACGGATGCCATGAAGGCGCGGGTGCCGCTCTGCCAGTCCCCGAGCGGAACGTCGTACCCGTTGGACGACGCGACGAACGTGACGTCGGGGTGGAGACGGCCGAGCGCGCCGAGCGCGCGCCCTCGCCATGCCGGGCACTCGCGGTAGACCCGTCCCAGCACGTCGTTGTAGGGCGCTGGCGTGTCCGTCATCGGGCAGGCCGAGAGGGTCATCACGACGAGCCGCCATCCCCTCTCGCGCGCGGCGTCGTGCAGCGCAGGAAACCACTGCCCGGCGTGGCTGTCGCCGAGCAGAACCGCCGTTCGGCCGGAGAGGCTGTCTCCGTAGACGCACTCGGCAAACTCTCCGCTCCCGAAGTGGTCGCAGTCGTCGGCGTAGATCTGCGGGAGCTCCTCGCGGACGCGCGCCAGCCCGGCCTGCGTCTCGGACGCGCTCCACGCGCTGCTCGCCTTCCACCACAGCACAGCCGCCGCGAACCCGGCCGCCGAGAACACAAGGGCAAGGGCCAGGCTGCGGGCCGGCCTGGCGAGCGCCCGGTGGTGCCGCAGCGGCGTCTCGACGAATCGGTACGAGAGGACGGCGAGCACGAGCGAGGCCAGCACCGCGACCAGGCGGACGCCAGCGCTCGGCTGCCTCACCAGCTCGGCGGCGAACACGAGCGCAGGCCAGTGCCACAGGTACCACGAGTACGACCGCTTCCCGATGCCCTGGAGCAACGGGAGCGAGAGAAGCTGGTTTATCCGCCCGCCAGACTCTTCCGGCGTCCCCGCGCGAAGCAGCAGCACCGTGGAGAGGACCGGCAGGAGTGCCGCGACCCCGGGGAACGGCGTCTGGCTGTCGAACAGGACCGTCGAGGCAACCAGACCGAGCAGACCGAGCGCGCTGAGCGCCGGAGCCAGCATGCCGGCGGAGGTGGGGTTGAGCGTCCGCCGCGGCCACGAGCCGATGGGGATGAGCACGGCAAGGCCTCCCACGCCGAACTCCCATGCGCGCATCGGAGACAGGTAGAATGCCCAGCTGCCCTCACG
>JAYWIE010000448.1:0-8859 GCA_043789155.1 Rubricoccaceae bacterium
GGCGCAGCCCCGGGCGCAGCCCCGGGCGCAGCCCCGGGCGCAGCCCCGGGCGCAGCGCCGGACGTCAGCGCGACGACGCCGCCGAGCGCGCCCGACCCGAACAGGCCCGACGCCGCGCCGCCGGTGAGCTCGACCGACTCCAGCAGGGCGGCCGGAAGCAGCGACAGGTCGAGCTGGCCGAGCTGCGGGTCCGCGAGCGGCAGCCCGTCGAGCAGCACGAGCGTCTGCGCCGCGCCCGCGCCGCGGACGCTCACGCTGGCGAGCCCGCCCGCGCCGTAGCGCCGCACGACGGCCGGCGTCCGCGCGTCGAGCGCGTCGGCGACCGAGCGCACCGCGGCGTCGGAGAGCGCCTCGCGCGACACGACGACCGTGTGGACCGGCGCGTCGTGGGCGGCGAGCGCGACGCGCGCGGCCGTCACCGTGACCGTCGCGAAGGAGCCGGCCGCGAGCGAGTCCGACCGCAGGCTGTCTGCGGCGGGGCGCTGGGCGGCAGCCGGGGCAGCCGTCAGGACAGCAGCGGCGAGCAGGAGCAGGAGGAGGCGCATGAAAAAACCCGCCCCTCGACGAGAGAGACGGGTGCACGCGCGGACCTGTTGCGGCACGCGGAGCGCCCGCCCCTCTGGTCCCGGAGGTGGCATGTGGGGGTGATCCCGGAGGATCGTCGCATCGGGCAGGTCTCCTGGCTTGCGGTCCGGCCGCGCGGCCCGGGCGGGTCGCGTGAGGCGTGCGTCGGCTCAGCACCGGCCTTCCCCGGAGCCCGCGCAGTCGCGGGCGGCCGAGTGGCCGCGTGCGTCGTCGTCGACGGCGGTCCGCCTACAGTTGCGGGCACAGCTCCGGCGTGAGGTGCGAGGCACCGACCGGATTCCCTTTTCATCTGCCGCGGCGGGCGGCAGAACCTGAGGCGAGCAGAAAAAGAGCAGGCCCCGAAGGTAGGCGTTTCCGCGGGCGGCGCGTTGACGCCGTGCCCGTTCTCCGCGTGTTCACCCTGGCACCCCGCCGCGATGGCTCCCTGGCTGTTCTGGGCCCTGCTCTCGGCCGCCTTCGCCGCCGCGACGGCCATCCTGGCCAAGGTCGGCGTCGCCGGCGTCCCGCCGGACGTGGCGACGTTCGTCCGGACGGTCGTCGTGGTGGCGGCGCTCGGGCTGCTGCTCGCGGCGACGGACCAGCTCGGCGGCCTGCGCGGCATCCCGCGGCGCAGCGCGCTCTTCCTCGTCTTCTCGGGGCTCGCGACGGGCGCGTCGTGGCTGTGCTACTTCCGCGCGCTGCAGGCGGGCGAGGCGGCGCGCGTGGCCCCCGTGGACAAGCTCAGCGTGGTGCTCGTCGCCCTCTTCGCGGTCCTCTTCCTCGGCGAGACGCTGACGCCGACGGCGTGGGCCGGGATCGCGCTCGTCGGCCTCGGAGCCGTCCTCGTCGCGGTCGGATAGGCACGACGGGCAGGCCGGCGCGAGTTGTGACCGGGCCTGTCGTCCGAACGCGCAAGCGCTGCTGCTGCGGTACGTTCGTCCCCGGTCGCCCTCCCCGCTCCGATGCCTGACACCCCGCTCGCCGGCCGCGCCATCCAGAAGCACCCGCGCGCCGTGCGCTGGATGCACTGGGTCAACTTCCCGCTCCTGACTGTCATGGTGTGGTCCGGGCTGCTGATTTACTGGGCCTACCAGCCCTACCGGATCGGCTGGGGCGAGACGACGCTGCTGAAGATCTTCCCGGCCGGCGTCCTGGAGGCGCTCGGGCTCTCGCGGCAGCTCGCCAAGGGCATGGCGTACCATTTCGTGTTCGGCTTCTTCTTCGCCGTCAACGGCGTCCTGTACGTGATCTACACGGCGGCCTCGGGCGAGTGGCGGCATATCGTCCCGGACCGCCACGCGCTCACGGAGTCCGTCCAGGTCGCGCTGCACGACGCCGGGCTGCGCAAGACGCTGCCGCCGCAGGGGCGCTACAACGCCGCGCAGCGCGTGAGCTACTCGGCCGTGATCGGGATGGGCGCGGGCTCGCTGCTGACGGGCCTCGCGATCTGGAAGCCGACGACGCTCGGCGTGCTCACGACGCTGCTCGGTGGCTACCAGATGGCGCGCACGATCCACTTTATCCTGACTGTCCTGTTCGTGCTGTTCTTCGTCGTCCACATCGCGCAGGTGGTCCGGGCGGGCGCGGCCAACTTCTGGAGCATGGTCACGGGCTACGAGCGCGCGACGCCGGAGCCCGTCGCCGACCCCTTCGCCGACGCGCCCGCCGCGCCGGTCACAGGAGCGCCGGTCACGGCCGTGGCCTCTCCCGCCCCGGTCACAGCCGCCCCCGACCCGTCATGAAGGAGACCCCCGACGCGCGCGCCGCGCGCCTGCGCGCCGAGGCGCTCGACGCGCCTACGATCTCCGAGGCCGAGTTCCAGACGCGCTCGCGGCGCGCGTTCCTCGCCACGGGCGCGGCCGCGCTCGCCGGGGCCGTCGGCTGGCAGGTTCTCCAGCTCGGCCCGGAGGACGGCAACATCCCGGCCGTGCTGCGGCAGGGCCACCGCCTCAACGAGCGCCTCTGGCAGAGCCTCGTCTCCGACGGGCAGCTCGCGCCGACGTTCGCGCGCGCGGCCTCGAACGCGCCCAGGGTCAACGGCCGCTACGGCCTCGCGTCCCCGCTCGACGCCGGCGCGTGGCGCATGCGCGTCGCCGGGCCGGACGGGGCCCTGCTGGACGTGCTTGACCTCGACGACCTCCGGGCCATGCCGCAGCACGAGCAGACGACCGAGCTGAAGTGCATCGAGGGCTGGAGCGAGATCGTGACTTGGCGCGGCCCGCGCCTCTCGGAGATCGCCGCGCGCGTCGCGACGCGCCTCCCGGCGGGCCTGCCGTACGTCGGACTGGCGACGCCGGACGGGCAGTACTCGGTCGGGCTGGACCGCGCGAGCGCGCTGCACCCGCAGACGCTCGTCGCGCTCGAGATGCAGGGCGCGCCGCTGACGCCCGAGCACGGCGCACCGGCCCGCCTCGCGATCCCGCTCAAGTACGGCGTGAAGCACCTCAAGCGCATCGGGACCGTCCGCTTCATGGCGCAGCGCCCGCGCGACTACTGGGCGGAGCGCGGCTACGACTGGTACATTGGCCATTAGGCATGCCGGGGCCGCCCGAATGCCCTTGCCTCGGGCGCGCGCGGGCGGGACGTTCCGCGACGCCCTCGCCCCTGCCCGATGCGCCTCGCTCTGCTCGCCCTCCTCGTCGTCGTCGCCGGATGCGACTCCTCTGTGGCTGAAGAGCGCGGCTCGTTCGCGCTCGCGCTCTCGGGCGCGCGCACGGCGACGGTCGAAGGCGAGGCCTCGTTCTTGATGTCCTCGTGCCGCTCCCTGTCGTTCGTCGACGGCGAGACGAGTCTGTTTCTGGGCAGCCCCTGCACCCAGGCCGCGGACGGGTCCTACACGGACCGGCTCCGGCGGGGCACGTTCGCCGTCGACGCGGGCGGGCGTGAGGGCGCGTTTCGCGTCACGTTCTACGACACCGCGACGCGCCGCTACTTCCGCGGCACCACCGGGACGGTCGAGATCGCGGCCGAGTCGCGCGAGCGCGTCTCGGGCCGCTTCGAGATCGAGACCCGGCCGCTCGACGGCGACAACGGCGTAGACACGACGGCCGTGCCGCTGCGCATCACCGGCACGTTCGACGCCCGGGGCGTCGTCGGGTTAGACTGACGCGGGCACCAGGCCTGGCGACGTGCGTACGCCGCTACTCACCCGCCCCCGCACGCCATGCGCGAGTTCGACGTCGTCATCGAGCAGGACGCTGACGGGCTCTACGTCGCGTCCGTCCCGGCCTTGCCCGGATGCCATACCCAAGCGCGCTCGCTCGACGTGCTGATGGAGCGCATCCGCGAGGCCGCCGAGTTGTGCGTCGAGGTCGCTGGCGAAGAGCCGGCGGCGCTCGCCTTCGTCGGCGTGCAGCGCATCGCCATTGCGGCGTGAGCACGTACCCGAGTCTCACAGGCCGCGACGTGCTCCGGGCCTTGCTCCGGGCCGGGTTCGTCGTCGTCCGGGTGAAGGGTAGCCACCATTTTGCGCGCCACGCGGACGGTCGGGCGACGGTCGTCCCGGTGCACTCGGGCGAGACGCTCGGGCGGGGCCTGCTCTCGAAGATCCTCCGGGACTGCGACCTCACGCGGGACGCGCTCACCTCTCTCCTCTAACCTGATGGAGCTGATTTCCGAAGACCAGGTCGAGCGCGTGCTCGAGTGGTACGAGAAGGACCCCGGCGAGGACCTCGTCGGCGACGAGGTCCTCGGCCTGACGCTCGCCGACCTCGTGGCCCTCTTCCGGCCCGACGCCGAGGACGCCGAGATGCACCTCACGTACGAGGTCGAGCCGGCCGAGGTCGCGCGGCTGCAGGAGGCCGTCGCGCACCGCATCGACCTCGCCGCCTACGACTACTTCGTCGCGGCGTACCGGAAGGCCTGAAACGACGCGCGGGCCGGCCCCGCCTGAGCAGAGCCGGCCCGCAGGCCGCCGGCGGCCGGGCCGCGCTGGCGCGCGGGGCGTCAGTTGAAGGTGTACCGCAGGCCGAGCTGCGCGCGCCAGCGCGAGAGCAGGTTGACGTCGTCGCGGAACGTCGTCGTGGCCGTGGCCGGGTACTCGAAGCGCGGCGTGCCGTCCGCGGCGACGCTGTTGACGACGAGCGGGGCCGTCGTGTTGACGGCCTGCCGGACGCCCCAGCTCGCGTTGAGCAGGTTGCCGAGGTTCTGGACGTCCACGGTGAGCTGGAGCGTGTTGCGCTGCCGGCCGGCGACGACCGCGACGTCCTGCGCGAGGCGCAGGTCGAGCTGCGTGAACCACGGGCTCAGCGCGCCGTTGCGCTCCGATATCTGGCCGCGGATCGAGCTCAGGTACGGGTCCTGGCTGATGAAGGCGTCGAGCGCGGCGTAGGTCGCGGCCGGCGCGGGCGTGCCGTCGGCGTTGACGAGCGTGAGCTCGCGCGCCGTCGTGGGCACGTAGAGCAGGTCGTTCACGCCGACGCCGTCGCCGTTGAGGTCGCCCGCGACGACGTACGAGAAGCGCCCGCCCTTGGCCGCCTCGAGCACGAGGCCGACCGACGTCGCGAAGCGGCCCCCGTAGGCGCGGCGGTAGTACGCCTGCCCGATGACGCGGTCGCGGGCCCCGAACTGCGACTCGGCGAGCTCGGGCTGGTTCGGGTCGCCCTGGACGGGGTTGCCCTCGTAGAGGAACTGCGAGATCTCGGTCGAGGTGAGCAGGTCCCGGGCGCGGCTGCGCGTGTAGGCGAGGCTCGCGCCGAGGCCCGAGGCGAACGCCTTCTGGAGCTGGCCCGTGAGCGACCACGCGTAGCCCTGGCTCGAGTTGTCGATGACGTACGCGCCGTCGACGGTCGGGTTGAGGCGGCCGCCGAAGACGGGCCGGCCGTCGAGCGGGCTTACGGAGACCTGCCGGGCGAGGTTGGCGTTGCGGACGTAGACCGCGTTGACGTCCTTGGTGTAGAGGCCCTCGACGGTCGCGGTGAGGCCGAGCGGCAGGCGGCCGTCCACGGCGAGGTTGGACTTCCAGACCTGCGGGAAGCGGAAGTCGTCGTCGGTGACGTTGACGGTCCCGATGCCGGCCGGGTTGTCCGTGCCCTGGTTGGCGACCTGGTTGCCGATCCACACGAACGGCACGCGGCCGGTGAAGAGGCCCGTCCCGCCGCGGACCTGCGTCTCGCGGGCGGCGTCCGTCGCGTAGTTGAAGCCGAGGCGCGGCGAGAGCAGCGGCGTCTGGGCCGGGAACTGCGAGACGTCGAGCGTCTCCGGGTTGCGGTCGCCGTCGAGGAACGTCACGCCGAGCAGCGCCCGGTTCACGGGGACGTCGGTGAAGTAGAGCGGCACGTCCACGCGCAGGCCCGGCGTGAGGCGGAGCCGCCCGAGCGCGATCTCGTCCTGGCCGTAGAGCGCCGCCTGGGCGACGTTGGTCTGGGCGAGGTTGAACGGCCGCTGGTTCTGGACGGCCGCCTCGGCGCGGAAGTCGCGGAAGTTGGGGCTCGCCGGGTTCGTCGCGTCGAAGAAGGCCGCGAGCGAGAGGAAGCGCGTCCCGTCGGCCTGCCCGGGGAGGTCGATGAACGACGGCACGGGGAAGAGGCCGTAGTAGAACAGGTTGAAGGAGTTGTCGAACTGGAACTGCTCGTAGTTGGCCCCGAGCGTGACGACGTGGTTGCCCGTGAAGAGGTTGAAGTTGTTCGTCGCCTGGAAGACGTTCTGGCCGAGGACGTTGTTGATCGAGAAGGGCTCGTGGCCGATGGTCGTGTAGGACAGGCCGTCGACGACGATGTCGATGGTCGGGAAGCCGCCGGCGTTCTCCTCGGGCACGTCGCGGCGGTCGCGAAAGGCGGTGTAGCCGATCTGGAACTGGTTCGCCATCCGCGACCCGATGCGCGTGTTGACCTCGGCGACGCCCGAGTAGATGTCGTTGTTGATCGTGTAGCCCGCGTTCTGGAACGGGATCGAGTTCTGGTCCGGCCCGCGGCCGCCGGTCGGCGCGATGGCGAACTGGTTCGGCGGGAGCCCGCGCGCCGCGTCGAGGTAGTTGAAGCGGAGCGTGGCCGACGTGGTCGCCGAGACGTTGGCGTCCAGCTTGACCAGGAATTTGTTGTTGGTCGTCGCGTTCGTGAAGCCCTCGTACTGGCCGGGGTCGTAGCCGTAGGACGAGATGAGGCGCGCGCGGATCGCGTCGAGGTCTGCTGCGCTGACGCGGCTGATGCCGGCCCCGCTCGTGCCCGGCCGCGCCGGCGCGAAGTTGGTCCACGGGTCGTCGCGGCGCTCGGCCTCGACGTTGGCGAAGAAGAAGAGGCGGTCGCGGACGATCGGCCCGCCGACGCTCACGCCGAACTGGCCGAAGGCGAGGTCCGGCTTGCGGACCTCGAAGTCCCCGACGCGGCTCCCGATGAGCGCCTCGGTGCGGCCGAAGTAGTAGGCCGTGCCCGTGTAGGCGTTCGTGCCGGAGCGCGTGACCGTGTTGACGCCCGCGCCGGTGAAGCCGGCCTGGCGGACGTCGAACGGCGCGAGGACGACCTGGACCTGCTCGACGGCGTCGAGCGACACCGGCTGCGCGTTCGTCTGGCCGCCCGGGACGGGGCTGTCGAGGCCGAACGGGTTGTTGAAGATCGAGCCGTCGAGCGTAAAGTTGTTGTAGAGCGCGTTGCGCCCGCCGAAGCTGTTGCCCGACGCCTGCGGCGTGAGGCGCGTGAAGTCCTCGGTCGAGCGCGAGATCGTCGGCAGCGCCCGGATCGCCTCGAGGTCGACGGTCGTCGCGGCCCCCGTCCGGTCCGCGTTGAGCGTCGGGTCTACGCTCCCGGAAACCGTCACCTCGCCGAGCGCCGCGGCGTCCTCGGCGAGCCGGAGCTCGATCTCGGACGTCCGCCCGAGTTGGAGCTGCAGCCCGGTCTGCTCGCTCGCCGTGTAGCCGATGTAGGTCGCACGGACCGTGTACGGCCCGCCGACGCGCAGGTTGGGCAGGTTGAAGCGGCCGTCGGTGCGCGTGACGCCGCGGTAGACGGTCCCGGAGGGCTCGTGGGTCGCGGTGACGGACGCGCCGATGACGGCGTCGCCGGCGGTGTCGAGCACGGAGCCGGCGAGCGCGGCCGTGGTCACGCCCTGCGCGTGCGGGGCGGCGGCGAGGAGCAGGGCGACCAGGCCGAGCCCGAACGCCGACAGGAGGGAGTCGCGAAAACGCATCGGATGAGGGGGGTGAGGGAGGGTGTCACGGCGCGGCACCGGGCGCTCCGGCGGCGGCTGCGTAACAGTACGGGAACGTACCGAAGCCGTCCCGGTCCCGTGTTACGGAACGACTTCGCGCTCAGGATTTTCCCGACCCGCACCGCTCCGGAGCACGCCCGGCACGCCGCACCGCGCCGTCTCCGGAGGGCACCATGCGGTGCCCTATCTTGACGCCCCTTTCCCGCGACACGTCTATGGCCCTCTACGCCGTCATCATGGCCGGCGGGGTCGGCAGCCGGTTCTGGCCGAGCAGCCGCCGCGCCACCCCCAAGCAGTTCCTCGACGTCTTCGGCGAGGCGTCGATGATCCAGAACACGTTCGCGCGGCTCCAGCCGCTCGTCCCGGCCGAGCGCGTGTTCGTCGTCACCAACACGGACTACGCCGCCACCACGCGCGAGCACCTCCCGGCCGTCCCGGCCGAGAACATCCTCGCCGAGCCGACGGCCCGCAACACGGCCCCGTGCGTGGCCCTCGCCGCGGCCCGCCTCCACGCGCTCGACCCCGACGCGACGATGGTCGTGCTGCCGGCGGACCACGTCATCACCAACGTCGGCCGCTTCCACGACGTCCTCCGGGCCGCGGTCGAGGCCGCGCAGTCGCCGCCGCGCAACGGCGAGCGCCCGCTCGTCACGCTCGGCATCCGCCCGACGCACCCCGAGACGGGCTACGGCTACCTCCAGTTCGACGCCGACGGCGACGAGGACGGCATCCGCGACAACGGCCCCGGCCGCAAGACGCCGCGCGCCCACCACGTGCTCACGTTCGCCGAGAAGCCCGACCTCGCGACCGCCGAGCGCTTCCTCGACGCCGGCGACTTCCTCTGGAACTCGGGCATGTTCGTCTGGCGCGCCGACGCCGTGCTCGACGCCGTCGCGACCTACCTGCCGGAGATCCACGCCCTCTTCGCCCCGCTCGAGGCCGCCTTCGGGACGCCCGGCGAGGCCGCGGCCATCGCCGACGCCTACGAGCGCGCGCCCAAGATCTCGATCGACTACGGCGTCATGGAGCGCGCCCGCAACGTCCTCGTCGTGCCCGGCGACTTCGGCTGGTCCGACGTCGGCGACTGGCGCGCCGTCCACGACCTCTCGGACACGGACGAGGCCGGCAACCGCGCCGAGGGCCGCGTGATTTTGC
>JAYWIE010000449.1:0-2505 GCA_043789155.1 Rubricoccaceae bacterium
GGGCCAGTAGTCCGAGCCCAGCGTCGTCATCAGCATGGCCGTCCACCAGACCGCCTCGCCGTAGCTCGACAGGCCGCCCGGGCCGCCCTCGAGCACGACCATGCCGGCCGCGCCGGCCAGCGTCACGAGCGCCGTCAGCGCGACGGCGTAGCCGAAGCCGCGGCGGCCCATGCTCGCGCCGAGCGCCCGCATCCCGCGGTTCAGCGAGCCGACGACCTTCAGCAGCCGCAGCCCGCGCACGGCCCGCACCGCGCGAAAGATGCGGAAGACGCGCAGCGCGGGCAGGAACAGCGACACCGCCGTGAGGACGTTCGCCTTCAGGAAGGGCAGCTTTTTCGGCGCGACCAGAAACTGGAGCGCGAAGAAGACGACGAACGCGATCCAGATCACGGTCCCGGCGCTGGCCCAGAAGGCGCTCAGCCCGACCGTCAGCTCGGCCACGAGCAGGGCGAGCCACACGAAGCCGAGAGCCGTCATGGGCCCGTCGACGAGGCCGACCATGCGCTCGAGCAGCTCGTCGCGCTCGGCCTCGAGCGCCGCGGCCTCCTGCGGGGACGTCTCGCGCGAGGCCGACATCAGGCGGGCACGGCCGGCGTGCCGGCGGGTGCGCCGGCGGGTGCGCCCTGCGGGAGGGCGACCGTGAACGTCGTGCCGACGCCCTCCTCGGTGTCGAGCGCGAGCGTCCCGCCGTGGCTGTGGACGACGATCTCGTAGGTCAGCGACAGCCCGAGGCCCGTGCCCTCACCGGTCGGCTTGGTCGTGAAGAAGGGCTCGAAGATCTTGGCGCGGACGTCCGGCGACATGCCGGTCCCGTTGTCCTGCACCGCGATCTCGACGGCGTCCGCCGTGCGGCGCGTGCGCACGGCGACGCGCGGCTCGAAGGCCTCGCCCGACGCCTTCGCCGCGATCTCGCGCGTCCGGACGGCCGCGAAGGCGTTGTCGAGCAGGTTCAGGAACACGCGGCCCATCTCCTCGGGCACCATCTCGGCGTCGCCGACGTCGAGGCCGTAGTCGCGCACGAGGTCCACGTTGAAGCCCTGGTGCTCGGCGCGCATGCCGTGGTACGCGAGCCCGACGTACTCGTCGAGCAGCGTGTTGAGCTTGGCCGGGCGGCGCGGGCCGGGCGTGGCGCGGCTGTGGGCGAGCATCGAGCGGATGATGCCGTCGGCGCGACGGCCGTGCTCGCGGATCTTGGAGGCGTTCGAGCGGAGGTCCGCGAGCAGGTCGCCCGAGGCGTCGAGGGCCTCGCCGACGGGCCGCGTCGGGTCCTCGCGGAGCTCGGTGTCGAGGTCCTCGAGCAGCTCCTCGCTGAGCTGCGCGAAGTTGTTGACGAAGTTGAGCGGGTTCTTGAGCTCGTGCGCGACGCCGGCCGTGAGCTGCCCGAGCGACACCATCTTCTCCTGCTGCACGAGCTGCGTCTGCGCCTTCGACAGGCGCTCGACCGACGCCGTGAGCTCCTCGGAGCGCGCCTCGAGCAGCCGCCCGCGCCGCTCGAGGCGGTCGCGGAAGCGCGCGAGCCGGCTCGTCGTGCGGTGCTGGGTGTAGCGCCCGGCGTAGAACGAGGCGCTCATGATCGTCGTGACGAACGTGAACAGGGTCAGGAAGACGAAGCGCCGGATCTCGCCGGGCATGTCGTACGGGCCGGCCCCGATCAGCACCGGCAGGGCCGGCAGGACCGTCAGCGCGGCCCCGAGCAGCGCCGTCTGGAGCGGCTGGAACGGGACCGTCCCGACCGTCAGCAGCAGCAGCAGCGACAGCCACGCCGAGACGTAGCTGCCGCCGGGCAGCAGCAGGTGGTCCGAGACGAGCTCGAGCCCGACCGTGGCGACGTACAGCGCGACGAGCGCGCGCCCGACCCCGACGCCCGGCCGGAACCGGCGCACGACGAGGAACAGCGCGGCGAACGAGAAGATGAAGAGCTTGTCCGCGAGGACGGCCGAGAGGTCGGTCGCGGCTCGGAGCATGCTGTCGCCGGTGAGCGCTGCGGCCGCGATCTTGGACGCGACGGCCCCGACGAACGCGGCGACGCCGAAGAGGCCGGCCACCTGGAGGCCGCGGTCAGTGGCGTCGCCGAGCACGGCGCGGAACGTGGGCTCGCGCTCGAGCCGGCCCGGGGCGATGTAGCGCCCCCACAGGGCGCGGAGGTGGCGGACGGAAGTCAAGGCGCGCAGTCGGAGAGGGGCGGGCCGTCATACGCGGCACACGCCCGCAGGTCCCGACGCCCGGCCTGGCACCCGTCGGGCGCGATTCGCCGGGGCGCGAGTCGCCGGGGCGCGATCTTGGCGCGATGACGCTGCCCGGCCCCCACTCGCCCGACGCCCTCCCCGTCGACGCCGCGCTGCCGGCGCTCGTGGCCGCGCTCGGCGCGCACGGCGCGGCCGTGCTCGTGGCCCCGCCGGGCGCGGGCAAGACGACGCGCGTGCCGCTCGCGCTGCTCGGGGCGGCACCGGGCACGGTCCTGATGCTCGAGCCGCGGCGCATTGCCGCCCGCGCCGCGGCCCGCCG
>JAYWIE010000450.1:0-2502 GCA_043789155.1 Rubricoccaceae bacterium
GGCGGCGCAGCGACGCCGGTCGGGACGCCGCGCGCGAGCGCCCCGCGGACGACCGGGAAGGCGTACTGGACGCCGTGCGTCAGGAACACCAGGAGCGCCTCTCCATCGACGGTCCGTGTCGACGCGCGGTAGAGGCCGGAGGGCTCCGTACGCCCGAGACTCTTGTGTACCTCTCCCGTGCTGATGCCCGTCTGCTGTGCGAGATCGCTGAACGTGGCGAACGGCTCATGGCCTCGGGCGACGATGCCGAGGAGGATGACGATGTCCTGAGGGCGAAGGGTGATCATCGTTTCCAATTTCGAAATTGGAAACTAGCGACGCGCAGTCCTCCGAGTCAACCGTCTGTGGTGTCAGGCAGCACGACCGTGTAGGTGTGCCGGCCGAGAGACCGCAGGGACAGCGCAGCCCGCGTCCGCCGCGCCGTCGCCGACCGCGTCGCGGCGTGGACGCCGGGGTGAGCGCTACCGCGGAGGGCCGGGCTACTCCGCGTCGGGCCGCGCGACGTCGGCGGCGATCTCGTCGCGCGTCTCGGCGATGACCTCGCGCAGTTCGTCGTCGTCGTCGTCCGTCAGCGCCGCCTCGGCGGCGTCGACCGTGGCGCGCGCGTCGTCGAGGCGGCCGGACTTGCGGAGGGCGTCGGCGAGGTTGTTGAGGACGGCGGCGTTGGCGGGCGCGAGGGCGCGGGCGCGGTCGAGGTCGTCCCGAGCGTCGTCGCCCGCGCGGTGGCGGGCGAGGGCCCGCTCGACGTGGACGTCCGCGCGCTCGGCGTCGAGGTGCGCGGCGTCGTAGCCGAAGGCGGCGAGCGGGCCGTCGTCCGTGACGTGGTGGAGCGAGGCGAGGACGGCGATGGCGGCGTCGAAGTCTACGAGGGCCGCCGGGAGGTCGTCCGGGCGCGTCCCGGCCCGCGTCGCGAGGACGGTGGCGAGGTCGTAGAGCGCGAGCGGGTCGTAGTCGGCCGGGTCGTCCGGCGGACGGGCTTCCAACACGGTCTGCCCGTCGTCTTCGAGCGCGTCGTCACCTACTGCGCCGGCATCGGACGCGGCGGCGAAGACGGCGGCGTCGAGGAGCGCGAGGGCCTCGGCGGGCGGGAGGTCGGCGGCCTCCTCGGCCATGCCGATCGGGTCGAAGCGGTCGGGCGTCTCGTCGGGGAGCGGGAACGTGGCGGACGTCCCGCCGGGCAGCGGCATGCAGAGCGTCATCGGAGTCGGGAAGTGTGGGGGAGACGGGCGGTGGAAAACGGGAGGAGCGGCGTCAGAGGGCGTCGCGGAGGGCGTCCGGGAAGCCGGACGTGCGCGTCTCGCGGCGGCCTGCCGCCTGCGCGAGCAGCGCCCCGGAGCCGACGACGACGAGCGGGACAGGCCCGCCGGGTAAACCCGGACCTGGGTCACCCGGGGGCACGGCGGCGGCCGCGCCCTTCGCCCGCGTGACGGCGGTGTAGACGAGCTCGCGCGTGAGGCGCTCGGCCTGCGGCGTCCCCTCGGCCGGCAGCACGACGACGACGCGGTCGAACTCCGAGCCCTGGCTCTTGTGGACGGTCGTGGCCCATGCGGTCTCGTGCTCGGGCAGCGCCCCGGTCGGGATTTCGCGCAGCGGCCCGCCGGCCGTGCCCGCGTCGGGCTCGAACACGACGACGGGCGGCGCGCCGGCCGGAGCCCACACGACGCCGACGTCGCCGTTGTAGAGCGCGCGGTCGTGGTCGTTGCGCGTCACGAGGACCGGCCGGCCGTGCGTCCACTCGGCCGGCGCGGCGAGGCCCTCGGCGACGAGCCGCGCCTCGACGAGCCGGTTCAGGGCGACCACGCCGCGCGGGCCGCCGCGCGTCGGCGCGAGCAGGCGGAAGCTGGCCGCGAGGCGCAGCGCGGCGGCGGGGCTCTCGGCCGCGACGAGCGCCGCGGCGGCATTGCGGACGTGCGGCCAGACGTCACCCGAGGCGTCGACGCGGACGTCCGTCGCCGCCGCGAGCGCGCCCACGACGGACGGGGCGTCGCCGTCGCGGAGGGCGCGGGCGAGCGCGCCGAGGCCCGACCCGGCGGCGTAGCGGTACGTCTTCTCCAGCCGGACGACCGCGGCCGCGAGCGGCGTCGCCGGCTCGGGCACGCCCGTCAGGCCGAGCGCGGCGCAGAAGGCTGAGAAGCCGCCGGGTGCGTCGGCGGGCGGGGCGTCGGCGGCGGCGCAGAGGTCGGCGAAGACGGAGCCGGCGTCGACGCTCGGGAGCTGGTCGCGGTCGCCGAGCAGGATCAGGCGCGCGCCCGGGCGCAGGGCGGCGGCGAGCGCGGCGAACAGGCCGAGGTCCACCATCGACGCCTCGTCCACGACCACGACGTCGGCCGGGAGCGGGCGCTCGGGCGTGCGGCCGACGCTGCGGCGCGTGGGCGAGAACTCGAGCAGGCGGTGGAGCGTGGTCGCGGTCGTCGGCAGGCCGGCGAGGCCGAGGCGCTCGGCCCCCGCCGCGACGGACGCGCCGAGGCGGTTGGCGGCCTTGCCCGTCGGCGCGGCGAGGGC
>JAYWIE010000451.1:0-2499 GCA_043789155.1 Rubricoccaceae bacterium
GAGGTCCGTCCGTGTCGCGAGCGTGTCGAGCCAGCGGGCGGCCTCGAACGCGGAGAGCGGCTGCGCGTCGGCGGCCGCAGAGGGGAGGCGGCCCGCGGCGGCCTGCCGGACGATGAGCTCGCTCAGCGGCGTCCCGATCCGGAGGATGCCCTCGCGCTGTGCGCGGGCGGCGGGCGCGAGCAGAAGGGCGAGCAGGAGGCCGGCGAGGACGCGACGCATTGGGTAGAGGTGAAGAGTTGAAAGCGAGCCGTTGAGCCGGTTCCCACGCTGATTACAACAATAGAAATATGTCGTCCCGCCGGGTAAACCCGGACCGGACGACATGGAGTGGGGTTAGTGCTCAAATTCTGCCACCTGCCACCTGCCACCTGCCACCTGCCACCTAGTCGCGGGAGACGCGGACGAAGGGGTCGTCGTCGTCGGGGCGCTCCTCGTTCGGGAGCACCATCGAGAGGATGACGTAGAGCGGGATGGCGAGGCCTTGCGAGAAGAAGGCGGCGGCGACGAACGCGATGCGGACGATGGTCGGGTCGAGGCCGGTCGAGCGGGCGATGCCGGCGCAGACGCCCGAGATTTTGCGGTTGCGACGGTCCTTGGTGAGGCGCCCGCCGCGTACGCGTCCCTCACTCCGGGCGTCGGCCTTCTGGCGGGCGTAGGCGAGCTCGGCAGCACGCGTGGCCGAGCGGCCGGCGTCCAGCATGGCCTTGCCGGCGAGGCCGAAGGCGGCCGTCGCGGCGGCACCGGCGGCCGAGGGCGTCGTGCGGCGGTCGTCGCGGCCCATCGTCTTGCGCGCCTGCCGCTGCTGGCGCGCGGCGCGCTCGCGGGCCTTCCGCCGGCGGCGTGCGGCGGGGCTCCACGAGAGGACGCCGAAGCCCGTCAGCATGATGAGCACGCTCGCGAGGACCGGCAGCAGCGCGACGATGCCCGAGAGGTCCGGGAAGGCCGAGAGCAGGCCCGTGAGCTGGAGGCTGTAGAGCGCGCCGAGGCCGATCAGGCCGAGCCCGGCCCCCGTCTGGAGGTTGAGGAAGCCGGACTCCTGGCGCGTCTCGGTCTCCTGCTCGACGTCCTGGTCGGCGAGGTAGGCGTCGATGTCGGCGTCTGTGACGAGGCCGAACTCGTCGTCGTAGACGTCGGAGTCCGGGCGGTCCTCGGTCTGGCGCTGTCGCGGGCGCGTGGCCATTGAGCTGTGCGGGTGGGCGGGGCCAAGCTACGGCGCGGGGTCGGCGGCGTTGCGCGAGTGCAGGTCTACCCGGCGTGTCTCGCGCGCGCCGTCTCGCGCTCGGTCACGACGACGTCGAGGCGGGCGTCGTGCGGCTCGGCCGGGAGCGCGTCCATGAGGCAGGCGTGCAGCACGACGCCGACCCGCAGCGCGTCCGTCGTGGCGAGGAAGGCGTCGTAGTAGCCGCCGCCGTAGCCCAGCCGGCTCCCGTCGCGGCCGAGCGCGAGCGCGGGCACCACGACGACGTCGAGTGCGGGCACAGGCGGCGCGCCGGCAGCCGGCTCCATGAGGCCCCACCGCCCGGCGACGAGCGCGCCCGGGACGTGCGCGCGGGCCGCGAGGCGCGGCGCGGGGCCGGGCACGACGGCGGGCAGCGCGACCGTGACGCCGCGGGCGGCGAGCGCGTCTATGAGCGGCCGGACGTCGATCTCGCCGGCGAGCGGCCAGAAGGCGAGCACGGCGCGGGCGGCCGCCACCTCGGGCAGGGCGAGCACGCGCGCCACGACCGCCGCGGACGCGCCGGCCGGGGCGTCCGCGCGAACCGCACGGAACCGCCGCCGCAGCGCGGCTTTCTCGGCAGGCACCCTCTCCTCGCTCATCGTGGCAGACACAGACCAGACGGACTCGGCCGGTACGGCGGCCACCGGCACGCGGCTCGACCGCTTCGACGCCTACCGCACGCGCATGAACCGGCGCATTCTGGACGAGGGGACGCACCTCGGCACCAAGCGGTTCTTCAACCTCGACGCGGCGGCCTACCGCGACGGCGCGCTCGACAGCCGCACGAAGGAGCTGCTCGGGCTCGTCGCGAGCCTCGTGCTGCGCTGCAACGACTGCGTGGACTACCACCTCGGGCAGTGCGTCGAGGCCGGCTTCTCGGACGCCGAGATCGAGGACGCGCTCAACATCGGTCTCGTCGTCGGCGGCTCGATCGTCATCCCGCACCTCCGCCACGGCATCGAGACGCTGGACCTGCTGCACGAGCGCGCGGCGGGCACCGACGACGCAGGCTGACGCGACCGGCCGACCGGCCCGGCGGTGTACCTTCGGCGCATGACCCCGCCCGACCGCGTCAAGGCTCTCCTGATGGACGAGGCCGACATGGCCCGGACGCTCGACCGTCTCGCGCGGCAGGTCGCCGAAACGCTCGACGCGCCCGGCCGGGCCGCCATCGTGGGGTTGCAGACGCGCGGCGTCCACCTCGCGCGCCGCCTCCGCGACCGCGTCGAGGCCTTCGAGGGCGTCCGCCTGCCGCTCGGCACGCTCGACGCGACGCTCTA
>JAYWIE010000452.1:0-8830 GCA_043789155.1 Rubricoccaceae bacterium
GTCCGCCCCGTGCTCGACCTTTCTGCTGCGCATCCGGACGTCCTCGTCCTCGTCGGGACGCAGACCGGCAACTCGGAGATCGTTGCCGCGGCGCTCGCCGAGACGCTCGGCGCGCTCGGCTTCGCCGCCCACGTGCTCGACATGGCCGAGGCCGTCCCCGAGGACCTCGCCGGGTACCGCCAGCTCGTCGCCGTGACCTGCACGTGGTCCGGCGGGACTTTCCCCGACAACGCCGTCGAGTATGTCGACGCGCTCGAGGCGCTCGCGCCGGACCTCGCCGGCCTCGCCTTCGGCGTCGTCGGGCTAGGCGACCGCGACTACGACCCGTTCTACCAGACCGCCGCGCGCCGCCTCGACGCGCTCCTCGCCAGCTACGGCGCGCGCCGCGCCACGCCGCCGTGCGAGATCGACGGCGGCCCGACCGCCGCCCACATCGCCGGCGCGCAGGCGTGGGCGACGCGCCTCGCCGCTGCCTTCACCGACCGATGACCCTCGCCGACCTCGACGTCTCTGAGGCCCGCTTCCGCACGTCCGCCGGCGTCTTCGGCGCGATGCGGACCGCGTGCGAGACGAGCCCGCACCTCGCCACGTTCGAGACGATCGGGCACAGCGAGGAGGGCCGGCCCATCGCCGGCGTCACGCTCGGGACGGGCCCGGCCGTCGTGAGCCTCGTCGCCGGGGCGCACGCCGACGAGCCCGTCGGGCCGGAGACGCTCCGGACGCTCGTGCTCGAGGGCCTCGCCGCGCAGGGCTGGGGCGCGCCCGCGGACGACGGCGGCGGCGGCCTCGACGCCCTCTTCGAGCGCGTCACGTTCCGCATCGTCCCGCACGTCAACCCCGACGCCGAGGCGCGCAACGCGCCGTGGATCGCCGCCTTCGACGCCGGCGACGCCGAGGCGACGCTCGCGGCCTACCTGCGGCACCGCCTGCGCGAGCCGCCCGGCCGCGACGTCGAGTTCGCTTACCCGGACGCCCGCCCGGAGACGGCGGCCGCGACCGCGTTCCTGTTCGCCGCCGGCCCGCCCGTGCTCCACGCGAGCCTGCACGGGATGGGCTTCGCCGAGGGCGCGCTGCTGCTCATCGACCGCGACCACCTGCTCGCGCCCGCCACCGAGGCCCTGCGCGACGGCTTCCGGCGGGCCGCGTCCGCCGCCGGGCTGCGCCTGCACGACCACGACCGCGGCGGCGACAAGGGCTTCCTGTACGGCGGCCCCGGCTTTACGTCGACGCCGCTCGGGGCGGCGATGCGGTCCCACTTCGAGGCGCTCGGCGACGCCGAGACGGCGGCGCGCTTCGGCCTCTCGTCGATGGAGACGGCCGCGCGGGCCGCGCCCGGTGTGCTGTCGGTCGTGACCGAGCTGCCGCTGTTCGTGCTCGACGCCGAGACCGACCGCACGGACGGCGTGCCCGCTCTGCTTGACCGCTGGACGGCCGCCGCGCCGGCCGTCGCGGCCGCACTCGGGGCAGGGGAGACGCTCGCCCCGTTCATCGGCGCGCTCGGGATGCGCGTGCTCGGCGTGCCCGAGGCCGTCCGGCTGCACCTGCGGACGCTCGACCTCGCGCTCGACGCGGCACTGGCGTAGCGCGCGGCCGGGTCGTCTTGCTCGGACCGCGGACGGCTCGGCGAGCCGTCCCTACCTGCGTCTCGCCCGTCGTCTGGCGCACACCAGGTAGGGCGTGCTCGCCGAGCGCGCCGCGTCCGGCGTGTACGCCCTCGCCGGACAGCGCACACCTGTCCCGTGTCTGCTCTCAGGCCTCGGCCGCCTTCCCGAGCGCCTCCGCCGGCTCGAGGCGCTCGGTCGCGAGCAGCGCGAGCAGGTGCGCGATCGCGGACTCGGCCCCCTGGTTGAGGTTGACGCCGCGCTCCGAGAAGCCGTCGAAGGCCGCGCCCGTCGTGACGTCCACGACGGACGTCTCGATGCGGTTGCGGCCGGCGAACCAGGCCGCGGCGAGGCGCGCGGCGTCGGCGTAGCGCGGCTCGCCGGTGACGCGCGCGGCCTCGGCCCACGCCATCGCGGCGTAGCCAGCTTCGATCGGCTGCTGGTCGAACAGCGCGCGCTCGCCCGTGCGGCGCAGCCAGCCGCGGTTGCCGACGGCGTCGAAGCGGCCGTCGCGGACGGTCTGGCCGAGCACGAACTCGAGCGCGTCCAGCCCGACCGCACGGAAGCGGTCGCCGGCGGGCGTGCCCGCGAAGCGCTCCGCGGCGCGCAGCAGCGCGTGCGGGACGAGCGCGTTGGCGTACGTCATGTCGTCCGAGAACCAGCGCCAGCGGGGGCTCACGGTCCGCTCGAACTGCTCGACGAGGCGCGTCGCGTGCGTGTGGAGGCGGTCCGAGACGGCGACGGCCCCTGGGAAGCGGTCCAGCACCAGGTCGAGGCCGCAGGCGGCGTAGGCGATCGCGCGCGGGTGTGCGAGGTCGACCGCGAGCGAGCGCTCGACGGCGTGCCGCGCGAGCACGCGCGACGACTCGTCGGGCGCGTGGGCGACCGTCGCGCCGAGGCCCCACAGCGCGCGGCCGACCGTGTCCTCGCTCTCGGGGCGCGCGAGGAAGCGGCGGCCGTAGTCCATGAAGTTGTCGAACGTGCCGTCGTCGCGCTGCGCGTGGGCGACGAACGCGAGGCACGTCCGCGCGATGCGGAGCGCGTCGCGGCGCTCGTCCGAGCGCGCGTCGGCGCGGCGGGCGGCGTCGAGCGCGACGACGAGCGCGCGGCCGGCGTCGTCGGTGCAGTAGCCGTGGGCGCGGTCCGGGAGGCCGCAGACGGCGTGCTGGAACGGCCCGCAGTCGTCGGTGAGGCGGTCGAGGTAGCCGAGCGCGGCGAGGCGCATGCCGGGGTGCGCGGGCTCGCCGCCGGCCGGCGCGTCGGGCGCAGCCCGGGCCTCACGGATGGCGGCGTCGCTGAGCTCGACGCTGGCCGCGCCGACGGCGGGCCAGGCCGTTGTGGCCCCGATCGCGAGCGCGGCGCGCGACGCCTCGGCGCGCGCGGCGGGGTCCGAGACCATCTCGGCGAGCGCCCCGCCGAAGGCATCGACGTCGCCGAAGGCCGCGAGGCGGCCCGCGGCGGGCCGGTCCGCGCCGCCAGCGAGCACCTCGGCAGCGTGCAGGTACGGCGTCGAGACGACCGGCAGGCCCGCCGCGAGCGCGTTCGAGAGCGTCCCGGACGTGATCTGGTCGAGGTTCGGGTACGGCGAGACGTAGACGTCCGCCGCCCGCAGCCAGTCCCACAGCTCCGGCGTGTCGACGTAGTGGTTCTCGAAGCGGACGTGGCTCGTAAGCCCGCGCCGGGCGACCTCGGCCACGAGCGACTCGCGGTAGACCTCGCCGGTGTGCGCGACGATCTCGGGGTGCGTCGCCCCGAGGACGACGTAGAGGACGTCCGGGTTGGCCGCGACGGCGCGCTCGAGGCTCTCGATGGCGAACTCGATGCCCTTGGACGGCCCGAGCAGCCCAAACGTCAGCAGGACCGTGCGTCCGTCGAGACCGAGGCGCTCGCGGAGCCCGGCGGGCCGCGCCGGGTCGAGGTCCGGCGTCCCGTGTCGCACGACGTCGACCCTAGACGGGTCGACGCCGTAGACGTCGCGCAGGAGGTCGCGCGCGGTCTCCGTCATGACCACGATGCGGGCCGAGCGGGCGGCGACGGCGTCGAGCGCGGCGCGGTAGTGCGGCTCCGGTGCCGGCAGGACGGTGTGGAGGCGCGTCACGACGGGCACGCGCACGGCGTCCATCAGGTCGAGCACGTAGAGCCCCTCGGAGCCGCCGAAGATGCCGAACTCGTGCTGGACCGAGACGATGTCGGCCGAGCCGGCGTTGATGAACTCGGCCGCGGCGGCGTAGTCCGCCCGCACGTCCTGGCGGATCTCGTACGCCACCTCGGGACGCCGCGCCGCGCCGGCGGGCTCGCGGACGACCGCCACGACGTCGGCCGTGGCCCCGGCCGCGATGAGGCCGCCGCGCAGGTCGCGGGCGAAGGTGGCGAGGCCGCACGCGCGCGGCGGGTACGTCGAGACGATGGTGACGTGCATGGGCGGCCGGGTCAGAAGGGTCCTCCGTGTACCGCCGCGCGGGGGCGGGGTTCGTCGGGAAAAGCCCGGACCGAGCGGGGGTTTGCCGGGTGAACCCGGACCGGGGTTTGGTGTTTGGGGTTTGGCAGGACACACCTACAAAATTTCAACCTCACACGTCACACCTCAAACCGCATTTTCTCTTCTGGAACGCGACGACTGTTCACACGGCGCGGGCGACACGGCGCGGCGTGTGCCCGTTCTTGGACCTTCGGTCCATTCGCCCCCCTGCATGCCCGTCCGCATCGCCTCCGTCGACCCCGGCTCCATCGCCGCCCGCCTCGGCTGGGCCGCGGGCGACCAGGTGCTGGCCGTCAACGGCGAGGCCGTCGAGGACGAGCTCGACTTCCGCTTCAAGACGACCGAGGAGCAGTTGACGCTGCGTGTGCGCCGCGGCGGGCGCATGGAGGAGCAGACCGTCGCCAAGGAGCCCGACGAGCCGCTCGGGGCCGACCTCGAGGAGTTCCGGATCAAGACCTGCGGCGACGACTGCGTGTTCTGCTTCGTCGACCAGAACCCGGTCGGGTTGCGGGACACGCTCTACTTCCGCGACGGCGACTTCCGGATGTCGTTCCTCTACGGCAACTACATCACCATGACCAACCTGCGCGAGCGCGACCTCGCGCGCATCGTCGAGCAGCGCCTCAGCCCGATGTACGTCTCGATCCACGTCACGGACGACGCGGCGCGGGCGCGGATGATGGGCCACCGGACGGTGAGGGACCGCGCCATGGAGAAGCTGCGCCTGCTCGCGGCGGCCGGCATCGAGATCCACGCGCAGATCGTGCTCGTGCCGGGCCACAACGACGCCGGGATGCTCGTCCGGACCGTGCTCGAGCTCTCCGAGCTGCACGAGCGGATCACGTCGCTCACGGTCGTCCCGATCGGCCTGACGGAGCACCGGCAGCGCCTCGCCGACCTCCGGCCCGTGACGCCGCGCGAGGCGCAGGGCCTCGTGCGGCAGGTCGCGCGCTGGCAGGCGCGCTTCCGCGAGCAGCTCGGCCGCGGCTTCGTCTACCTCTCGGACGAGCTCTACATCCTCGCCGGGGCGGACTTCCCGCACGAGGACGCCTACGACGGCTTCCCGCTCATGGAGAACGGCGTCGGAATGAGCCGCGACATGCTCAACGAGCTGGCCTTCCAGGCCGAGGACTTCCCAGCCGCGCTCCCGGCCCCGCGGCGCGTCACGATGGCCACGGGCACGCTCGCCGCGCCGTTCCTGCGGGACCGCGTCGCGCCCGTCCTCGCCGGCGTCGAGGGGCTGGACGTCCGCGTGGTGCCGGTCGAGAACACCCTGTTCGGGTCCGTCGTGACCGTCTCGGGCCTGCTCAACGTCAAGAGCCTGCGCGCCGCGCTCGAGCCGCTCGCGCTCGCGCAAGCCCTCGGCGATCTCGTGCTGCTGCCGCCGGACGTCGTCAACTTCGAGGGCCTCTTCCTCGACAACCGCGACGGCATGCGGACCGTCGCCGACCTCTCGGACGCGCTCGGCGGCGTCCCGGTCGAGGTCTTCGACGGCGACTGGGCCGGCGTCGTCGCCCGCCTCGCCGACGCCGTCGAGGCGTGACCGCCGGGGCCGCCAGCGGCACCCGACACGGGTCTGTCTGCGGGCAGGTTCTGGACGCTCTGGTGCGGCCGATACTGTCGGCTTCCCTGTGAACCCGCGCCCGCCGTCCACCGTTGGACCGCGGCCGCCCTCCCGCCGACGCTCTGAACCTCGACACGCCCGAGCCGCCCGCGGCTCCCATCCTCGCGCCGTCCGGCGGGCCGTCCTGGTCTGCTCCTGCACTCGTCGACGCCTGGCCGGACGCGCGGCCGTTCCCGCTCGCGGGCTGGTTCGAGCGCAACCGCTTCGAACCTGTCTCGACGGCCATCCTCGCCGTCATCGGCGCGTTCGTCGCGTTCCAGCTCGTCGCCAACCTCGGCGTCCTTGCGACGGTCCTCGCGGACCTGCTCGGGTCCGGCGCGACCGAGCCGCCGACGGCCGAGGCCGTCATGGCGGCCATCGGCGAGCACGCGCACGCGGTGCTGGTGTGGAACTCGGTCGGGCAGGCGCTCGGCTTCGGCCTCGTGACGTGGGGGCTGGCGCGCCTCCACACCGCAGACCCGGCCGCGTTCCTGCGCGCGCGGCCCGTCGAGTCGTCCGGCGCAGGCGCGGCCGGGCTCGGGCTGGCCGTGCTCGGCTGGCTGGCCGTCTACCCGGTCGTGCTCGTCGCGGGCAAGCTCAACAGCCTCGTGCCGCTGCCCGAGTGGATGCGGCTCGCCGACGAGGCGCGCGCGCAGATGATCGAGGGCTTCCTGCTCGGCGGCCAGCTCAGCACAGTCTTCCTCGTGATCACGGTCGCGCTCGTGCCGGCCGTGTTCGAGGAGCTTCTGTTCCGCGGCTACCTCATGCGGCAGGTCGAGCGGCGGCTCGCGCCCGCGTGGACGTTCGCCGCGGTCGGGCTGACGTTCGGGGCGTACCACCTCTCGGCGGCGCAGCTGCTGCCGCTGTCGCTACTCGGGGCGTACCTCTGCTTCGTCGTCTGGGCGACGGGCTCGGTCTGGACGGGCGTGCTCGTGCACCTGCTCAACAACGGCCTCGCCGTGCTGGCGACGGCGGCGCTCCGCGGGCGGCCCGACGTCGACCCGGCGACCGTCGGCGATGTCGACGGCCCGTGGTATGTTTCGGCGGCGCTCGCGGCGGCCGGCACCCTCGCCGTCGTCGCGGTCGGTCGGGCGCTCGTCGCCCGCCGAGGGGCGCTCACCGGCGGCCGCCCGGACGCGGCCCCCGTCCCTTCTCCTTCCTCCCCGGCACCCCTCGCCGTCCCGTCATGAAAGAGCCCTCCGGCACGCCCGAGCACGACGACGCCGCCTCGCGCGACGCCCGCACCACCGAAGGCTGGATCTCGGTCTTCGAATGCTCGACCGACTTCGAGGCCGACATGGTCCGCGACCGCCTCGACGAGGAGGGATTCGCCGCCGTCGTGTTCACGCAGCGCGACCACAGCTTCAACCTCAACGTCGGCGACCTCGCGGCCGTCCATGTGATGGTGAGGCCCGAGGACGAGGCCGCCGCACGCGAGGCGCTCGCGCTGCCGGCCCTCTCGGACAGCGAGCTCGAGGCGGCCGCGATGGCCGCCGACGTCATGGCCCCGGACGCGCACTCGCCCGAGGACGAGGCGATGCTGGACTCGGGCATCGAGGGGATCTCGTTCGACGTGCCCGGCGACGACCCGGTGGACGGCCCGGCGAAGGCGGCGTGACCCGACGACGGCCCGGCCGCTCACCCCGCCCGCTCATGTCGAACCTCGCGCAGCGCATCCTGACCGGCCTCGTCGGCGCGTTCGTCGTCGTGTCGGCGGTATGGCTCGGCGGGTGGGTCTTCGCCGCGACGGTTCTCGCGATCGGGCTCGCCGCGCAGGCCGAGCTGTACCGGATGCTGGGAGCGACGGGCTCGCGGCCGCTCGTCGCGCTCGGGCTGGCCGTCGGGGCCGCCGCCGTGCTGCGGCCGCTCGTGCCGCACGCCGGGTCGCTGCTGGTGCTCGGCGGGCTCGCCGTCGTCGTCGCGACGCTGTTCCTGCGCCGCGAGACGCCGCTGCTGGACGCCGCGGCGACGCTCTTCGGCGTCGCGTACCCGGCGGCGCTGTGCGGCTCGCTCGTCGCGCTGCGCGTCGTGCCGCGCCCGTGGCTGGACGCCGCCGACCACGGCGCGTTCTGGCTCACGACGGCCGCGCTGTTCTGCATCTGGGGCGCGGACTCGTTCGCCTACTTCGCGGGCCGCGCGCTGGGCCGGCACCCGCTCTTCCCGCGCGTCTCGCCCAAGAAGACGTGGGAAGGCGCGGTCGGCGGCGTCGCCGGGGCCGCCGCGTTCGCCGTCGGCTTCTGGTGGCTGACGCCGCTGCGGGGCGTCCTGACGCCGCTCGACGTCGCGGCGCTCGCGGTCGCGGCGGGCGTCGCGGGCCCGTTCGGCGACCTCGCCGAGAGCCACTTCAAGCGCTCCGTGGCCGTCAAGGACTCGGCGGCCTGGCTGCCCGGCCACGGCGGGATGATGGACCGCATCGACGCGGCCGTCGTGGCCGTGCCGCTGCTCGTGGTCTGGCTCGACCTCGTCCGAGGCTGACGTCTACCGGCCCATGATGGCGTCGAGCAGGCCGAAGGCCCAGTCCGCGTGGACGATCACGACGATGCCGAACAGTGCCGTCACGACGACGAGCCCGAAGCAGAAGAACGCGCCGACCTTGCCGAGCGAGCTCACCGGCGGCGCGTCCGAGCGCAGGTGGCCGTCTTTGCCGGCCATGCGGCCGCTGCTGAGGCTCAGCATGCCGAGCGCGAACAGCGCGGGCAGGCCCGCGCCGAGCAGCAGCCCGACGACGAGCACCTGCCACAGGGCCGAGAACGAGTGGGCGAGGATTTCCATGACGCGGAGGGGTTAGGCGCTGGCCGGGGCGGGCTCGACGAGGATCGGCGCGTCGTCCGAGAGGATCACGCCGTCGTCCGGCCAGTCGTTGTTGACGTTGTGGTGCGAGACCGGGGCCTTGCGCGAGTGCAGGTACATCCAGAGCGAGGCCGCGCACAGGATCGCGAAGACGACGCTGATGCCGGGCGCGCCGCCGATGCCGTGCGCGATCGCCCAGCACAGCGCGCCGACTGCGCCGGCCGCGGGCAGCGTCAGCAGCCACGCGACGGCCATGCGCCCGGCGACGCCCCACCGCACGGCCGCGCCCTTGCGCCCGACGCCCGTCCCGAGGATCGAGCCCGTCGCGACGTGCGTCGTCGAGAGCGCCATCCCGAG
>JAYWIE010000453.1:0-2492 GCA_043789155.1 Rubricoccaceae bacterium
GGCGTGGCCGGATTCAAGGGACAGGCCGAGTACTCCGTCGACGGCAAGGGGCGAGTCCCCGTGCCGGCGAAGATGCGCCGGTCCCTCAACTCCGACACCCGCGACGACTTCGTCGCCACGCGCGGGCTCGAGCCCTGCGTCTTCCTCTATCCCGCCGACGGCTGGGAGAAGATCGAGGGCCAGATCCGCACGCTCAACATGTTCGAAGGCGACGCGCGCCACTTCTCCCGCATGCTCTACATGAACGCCGACGACCTCTCGCTGGACGCCCAGGGCCGCATCGCGCTGCCGAAGGCGCTGCTCGAGTTCGCCGGCATCCAGCCCGGGGCCAAGGCGCTCATCCTCGGCGCGGGCGACCACATCGAGATCTGGGACCCCGCCCGCTTCGCGGCCTACCTCGACGGCCGCTCGACGTCCTTCGACGCGCTCGCCGAGGCCGTGATGGTCTCGCGCGGCACCGCTGCCTGAACCCGATGCCCGCCGTCATGTCGCGACCTGCCCGCCGCCCGACCCGCGCCTCGCGCAGCGCCGACGCACTCGGCGTGCCCGGCGCGGACGTGCCTGGCACGGACGTGCCCGGCGCGGGGCTGCCCGGCGGCGAGGCGTACGCGACAGGCTACCACGCGCCGGTCCTCGCGCCCGAGACCGTCGCCGGCCTCGCGTGGGACCCGGCCGGCCTCTACGTAGACGGCACGCTCGGCGGCGGCGGCCACGCGGCCGCGCTCCTCGACGCGCTCGGGCCGGACGCGCTCGTGGTCGGGATCGACCAGGACGCCGAGGCGCTCGGCGTCGCCCGCGCGCGCCTCGCAGATGCCGAGGCAGCCGGCCGGTTCGTCGCCCTCCGGGGCAACTTCGCCGACGTCGAGGCGCTCCTCGGCGCGGCCGGTCTCGGCCCGGCGCACGGGCGGCCGGCGGCGGGCGTGCTGCTGGACCTCGGCGTGAGCAGCCGCCAGCTCGACGCGCCCGGCCGCGGCTTCGCCTTCATGCACGACGGCCCGCTCGACATGCGCATGGACGCCGAGGCCGGCGAGTCCGCGGCCGGCCTGGTCGAGCGGCTGAGCGAGGGCGCGCTCGCCGACGTCATCTACGCCTACGGCGAGGAGGGCCGCTCGCGCCGCATCGCGTCGTCGGTCAAGCGCGCCGAACGGATGGAGACGACGGCCGACCTCGCCGCGGCCGTCCGCCGGGCCGTCCCGACGCGCGACGAGGGCAAGGCGCTCGCGCGCGTGTTCCAGGCGCTGCGCATCGCCGTCAACGACGAGATGGGCGCGCTCGAGCGGGCGCTGCCGGCGGCGCTCGCCGTGCTGGCCCGCCCCGAGGGCGAGCGCCCGGGCGGCCGCCTCGCCGTGATGTCCTACCACAGCCTCGAGGACCGCCGCGCGAAGCACTTTCTGCGCACGGGCCGCTTCGAGGCGACGGTCGCCCGCGACGCCTTCGGGACGCCGCTGACGCCGTTCCAGCCCGTCACGCGCCGCGCCATCGTGGCCACGGAGGCCGAGGTCGCGCGCAACGGCCGCGCCCGCTCCGCCCGTCTCCGCATCGCCGAGGTCGCCCCGGCCCGCTCCTGATCCGCCATGCCCACCACCACACACCGCCCGGCCGCCGCCACGCCAGCCGCTCCGCCGGCCGCCAGGCGTCCCGCCCAGAAGCGGCCAGCGGCCAAGCGGCCGGCCGCCACGGCGCAGACGCGCCCGGCCCCCGCGCCGTCGCTCGCCGCGCGCAAGGCGCGCCGCGGCCTCGCCCTGCCCGGCTGGGCCGACCTCGACAGCTCGGGCATCACCGCCCACGCCGGCCGCGAGGCCGCAGGCCAGCGCAAGGCGGCCCAGCTCGCCGACCGCAAGGCCGGCCGCCCGGCGGCCCGCCTCCGCCCGTTCGACGTCGTGCCGAGCCTCCGCTTCGGCCTGCTCGTCCTCATCGCGTGCGCCGTCGGGACGCTCTTCGTCGCCCACGTCTACGCCACCCGCGACACCCTCGCAGACCTCCAGGCGGCCCGCAGCGAGAACGTCCGCCTGCGGATGACCGGGCAGCGCCTGCGCGGCGAGTTCGACCACCTCACCGGCCCAGAGGCCGTCATGCCCCGCGCGGCCGCGGTCGGGCTCGTCGAGGGCGTCGCGTACGGCGTCCCGATCCGTCTGGAGGAAGGAGGAAAGCGGGAGTAGGAAGGAGGGGCTCCCTCCGGCGCTCACGCATTCCCACCCTCCTTCCTCTTCCCTCCTCCCTTTACCTCCCTCACCCCCGGAACGAAGGCGGGCGCGCGCGTCCCCCCACTCGGTCAGATGCCGACGCTGAGCCCCGGCTCGCCGGCGCGCGCCCGCCCTCGCTCCACCCCACCCGGCCACCCGGCCGCTCCACCCGCCCCAGGCGACCCCGACCATCGACTCCCGCCACGCCGTCCTCTCCCGCCTCTACACCGTCTTCGGGCTGATGCTCGTCGTGCCGGTGCTGGTCGTCGCGCAGATGCTGCGCGTCGCCGTCGGCGACGGGGCGGAGCT
>JAYWIE010000454.1:0-2487 GCA_043789155.1 Rubricoccaceae bacterium
CGTCCCGGTTCTCCTATGCTGACCGAGCCGTGCCCGCTCGTCCCATTTCTTGCCAGAACATGCCCTCTGCATCGCACGCAGCAAAACTGACGGCCCTGCTGCTCATCTCGCTTTCCGGCTGCTGCTCGACATAACGGACCAGACAGCGACGGGCTACTCGTTCACCGACGCTCGTCTACACACTCCGCAGCGGCGCGACGCAGCCGGTCCCTCTCGGCTGAGTCAGAGCGCACCCCGCACGGCGGCCTCGACGCGACCGTGCGGGTCGTCGGAGAGATCGGGGACGAACGGCTCGCCGAGGAGCGCCTCGTACAGCTCGACGTAGCGCGCCGAGATCTCGGCCACGAACTCGGGCGTCAGGTCGGGCATCGCCTCGCCCGCGCGGCCCTGGAACCCCTGCGCGATGAGCCACTCGCGGACGAACTCCTTGGACAGCTGCCGCTGCGGCCTGCCCGCGGCTAGCTGCGCCTCGAAGCCGTCGGCGTAGTAGTAGCGCGACGAGTCGGGCGTGTGGACCTCGTCGATGAGGAGTAGGCGATTGCCGTTATTGCAGTCGCGTCCAAACTCGTACTTCGTGTCCACGAGGACCAGGCCTTGCTCCTGCGCGAGCGCCTGCCCGCGCCTGAACACGGCGAGCGCGAGCGCGTGCGCCTCGTCCAGCGTCTCCCGGTCGAGGACGCCGCGCGCGACGATGTCGGCCAGCGAAATGTCCTCGTCGTGCCCTTCGGCCGCCTTCGTCGACGGCGTCAGGACGGGCTCAGGCAGCGCCTCGCCCTCGCGTAGCCCCTCCGGCAGACGGACGCCGCAGACCTCGCGACCGCCCGCGCGGTACACGCGCCACGCGTGGCCGGCGAGGTGGCCGCGGACGACGAACTCGACCGGAAGGGCTTCGCAGCGCGTCGCGACCGTCACGTTCGGGTCGGGCACCGACAGCACCGCGTTCGGCGCGACGTCGGCCGTGAGCTCGAAGACGCGCGCGGCGAGCCGGTTCAGGACCTGCCCCTTGAGCGGGATCGCCTGTCTGAGCACGTGATCGAAAGCCGAGAGCCGGTCCGTCGTGACGAGCACGAGCCGGCCGTCGGGCGTCGCGTACGTGTCGCGGACCTTCCCGCGCGCGCGGCGGCCGGCGAACGGCAGGTCGGTCTCGACGAGCGGCGGGGGGAGGATCATCCGGGATGGAGACAGTGGGCAGTGGCCAGTGGCAAAAACGCTGTCCCTGGTGCCAGCACCGGACGTCCGGGCCGTCAGCGCGGGGCGGCGGCGGTCGAGTCGCGGACGACGAGCGGGACGTCGATCTCGTCGAACAGTGCGGGCATCGAGGGCGTCGACATGCGGTCGAGCAGGCGGGCCGTCGCGCGGTGCCCGACGGCTTTCATCTGCTGGTCGACGGTCGTCAGGCCGAGAAAGCGCGACACCTTGAGGTTGTCGTACCCGACGATCGATACGTCGCGGGGGATGCGCAGGCCGGCGTCGCGCGCGAACGCCCACGCGCCGAAGGCCTGGACGTCGGAGGCGGCGAAGACGGCCGTCGGCGGCTCCGGGAGCGCGAGGAGCTGCTGCATCGCCTCGGCCCCGGCCTCCTCGGAGTAGCCCGCGTGCTTGATCGCCTGCCCGGAGACGACGAGCGCGGGGTCGTACGGGAGCCCGGCGGCCGTGAGCGCGTCGCGGTAGCCCTCGAGACGTGGCGACGAGTTGTAGCTCCAGGCGTGCGCCGAGATCAGGCCAATCCTCCGGTGTCCGAGGCCGATCAGGTGCTCGGTCGCGCGCCGCGCGCCCGACGCGTCGTCCCACCACAGCGTGTCGAAGCCGGGTGCGTCAGTCGACTGCCCGAGCCGTGTCCCGACGAGCACGACGGGCGCGTTGATGCGGGCCAGGCGCTCGCCCGTCTCGCCCTCGACCGGGAGCGACACCAGCAGCAGGCCGTCGACGGCCCCACGGTCCAAGAACCGCTCGAGCGTCGCGTAGGGGTGCTGGCTACCGAGGTTGCAGAGGAGAAGGTCGATGTCGCGGTCCCGCAGCGCGTCCTTGACGCCTTTGAGGACCTCGACGTAGAACGACGACGTCGCGGAGGGCATCGCGACGGCGATGGACGTCGTTGACTGCTGCGCGAGCGACCGGGCGGTGCGCTGGGGCTGGAAGCGGAGCGCCTCGATCGCCTGCTGGACGCGTGTCCGTGTCGCCTCCGAGACCTCGGCCGAGCCGTTGAGCACGCGCGAGACCGTCGAGATCGCGACGCCTGCGCGGTCGGCGACGTCGTAGATCGTGACGCGAGACGGGTGCGGGTCAGACATCTGAGGGACCGGAAGCTGCTGGAAGGTAAAGCAGTCCGTGTGGACGGACCCGCACCGCGTCAGCGGTCCCAGTCGACGTTCAGGAGGCCGTCCGCAGACTGCCGGAGGGCTTCCGTCGCGTAGCGCTTGGCCTGCTGGAGCGATTCCTCGACCGTCGCCCCATGAACCAGACCCGATAATGCCGTTATTGCAAAAG
>JAYWIE010000455.1:0-2475 GCA_043789155.1 Rubricoccaceae bacterium
GCGTCCGCATCTCCCAGCGGACGACGTTGGCCCACTGGTTGAGCTTGATCGGGAGGTCGCGCCAGGACTGGATCCAGCGGCTGTACGTGTCCCAGATGATGGTCTCGGACGTCGGGCGGACGATGAGCGGCTCGTCGAGCTCGGCCTCGGGGTCCACGACGAGCGTGCCGTCGTCGTCGGTCTTGAGGCGGTAGTGCGTCACGACGGCGCACTCCTTGGCGAAGCCGTCGACGTGGGCGGCCTCCTTCTCGAGGAAGCTCTTGGGGATGAAGAGCGGGAAGTAGGCGTTGCGGTGGCCCGTGGCCTTGAACATGCCGTCGAGCGCGGCCTGCATGTTCTCCCAGAGCTCGTAGCCGTTGGGCGGCAGGATCATCGCGCCGCGCACGGGCGACGTCTCGGCGAGGCGCGCGGCGCGGATGACGTCCTGGTACCACTGCGCGTAGTCGGTCGTGCGGGGCGTGATCGTCTCGGCCATTCGGGCGGGCGGCCGGGCGGCCGGAAGGTGCAGAACGCGGCCGGGGCTCCGGCGTTACTTCCCCGAGGCCGCGTGCGGCCCGTCAGGGACAGGGGGCGGAAATATACCGGGCGGCGTGCCCGGCCCGTTCCCTTCCGTTTCTCTTCGCGCGGTCTGCCGCCCAGCCCACCCTGCCGCCATGCGCCTCCCACCGTCCGTCTCCCTCCCCCTGCTCGGCGCGGCGCTCGCGCTCGGCGTCTCCGGCTGCGCGTCGTCGCGCCCGGGTCCGTCCGGAGAGCCCGCGCCGGCCTCAGCGCGCGTCGGCCTCGCGGCGACGATGCAGATCCCGGCGAACCCCTACGGCGACTCGCTCGATGTCGCCGGCGTGCCGGTCGCGCCGCCGGTCGCGGCCGCCCTCGCTGGGGCCTCGGACCCCTACGGCATCGGCCCAGCGCCCGAGGACGTCACCGTGTCGCGCTACTACACCGACGACCGCTCAACGTACTACGTCGACGACCGCGCGGCGGCGGGGAGCGCCGGCTACGGGACCTACGACGACGAATACGCGGAGGGCGACGACCGCTACTACGGCGGCTACGCGTCGGAGTACTACCGCTACGACGACCCGGCCTACTACCCGTCCATCTACACGTACTACCGGCCCTACCGGACGTACCGGCCCTACGTCTCGTACGGCTGGCACGACACGTGGCGCAGCCGCTACGCCGCGCGCCGCGCCTGGCGCTCGTCGCGCTACGACAGTTTCTACGACCCGTACTACTACGCGGCGTTTTACGACCCGTACGCCTACGACGACTACTACTTCAACCCGTACTACTACCGCCCGGGCCTGACGGTCTCGTTCGGCTGGGGCGGCGGCTGGGGCGGTGGCTGGGGCGGCGGGTACGGCTTCCACGACTACCGCGACGGGTACCGCGACGGCTACGCCGACGGCGTGTACGGCCCCGGCTACTACGGCAGCCCCGGCTACGGGCAGGGCACCTACGGCACCGGTGGCTACGGCACTGGCGGCTACGGCGACACGGGCCGAGACGACGGCGAGCGCGAGCCCGTCCGCGGCGTCCCGACCATCGCCCCGACGCGCGCCGAGGCCATGGCGAGCACCACCGACCGGACGCCGGGCCGCGTGCCCGGCCGCACCGGCCTCGGCTCGGCCGTCGTCTCGGCCGTCCCGACGCGCACCGCGGGCGCGACGCCCACACGCTCCGCGACGCTCGGCACGGCACCGACGCGGAGCACGGCCGCCGGCACGGCACCGACCCGCGGCGCGACGCTCGGCACCGCGCCGACGCGAAGCGCCGCCGCCGACACCGCGCCGACGCGCTCGGGCTCTCCGACGCGCTCGGGCTCCCCGACGCGCAGCGTGCCGAGCCAGACGATGACGGAGGCGGGCGACGCGCCCGTCCGTCAGGCCCCGACCCGCCAGCCCCCGGCCCGGCAGGCTGATGCCGACCGGATGGAGCCCACGCGCGGCGACGCGCCCGTCCGCCAGGCCCCGTCGCGCCAGGGCGAGACGTCGCGCGGCGACATCCGGGCGGTCCCGAACCGCGACGCGCCGGTCTACTCGGGCCCGAGCCGCGACACGACGCGCCCCGCGCCGAGCCGCGAGACCGCGCGCCCGACGCCGCGCCGCCAGGAGCCGACCTACGCGCCGTCGCCGCGGAGCGAGGAGTCGCAGCCGGCACCGCGCCGGCAGGAGCCGACGTACGCGCCGCCGAGCCGGCAGGAGCCGACCTACACGCCGCCGCCGCGCCGCGAGGAGCCGGCGTACGCGCCGCCGCCGCGCCGCGAGGAGAGCCGGCCGGAGCCGCGCCGCGAGGAGCCGCGCTATTCGCCGCCGCCGCGGCGCGAGGAGTCGCGACCGGAGCCACGGCGCGAGGAGTCGCGGCCCGCGCCGAGCCGCGAGCAGAGCCGCCCGTCGCGCGGCGACGACGGCGGCCGCAGCCGCCCGAGCCGCCGCGGCGACTGACGCTGGCCGCGACTGACGCTGGCCGCGGCTG
>JAYWIE010000456.1:0-2472 GCA_043789155.1 Rubricoccaceae bacterium
CGCCGTCGGGGCCCCGCGCGTCGCCGTGCGCAGCGCCATCGGGCTCACGCAGGCCGAGGTCGACGCCCTCGCGGCGCTCCCGCTGCCCGCCGACGGGCCGCTCCGCTTCCTCTGCATCGGCCGCCTGCTGGACTTCAAGGGCTACACGCTCGCTCTCGACGCCTTCGCGGCCGCGCTCGCGCCGGCCGGCGACGCCGCCGAGGACGCCGCGATGGCCGGGGCCGAGCTGTGGCTCGTCGGCGAGGGCCCGGAGCACGACGCGCTCGCGGCGCAGGCCCGCGCCCTCGGCCTCGAGGACCGCGTGCGGATGCTCGGCGGGATGCCGCGCACCGAGGTGTTCGCGCGCCTCGGCGAGGCCCACGCGCTCGTCCACCCGACGCTCCACGACTCCGGCGGCGGCGTCTGCCTCGAGGCGCTCGCCGCCGGCCGCCCCGTGATCGGTCTGGACCTCGGCGGGACGGCCGTCCACGTCGGCCCCGGCTGCGGCGTCCTCGTCCCGCCGACGACGCCGGCCGAGGCTGTCGCGGGCATCGCCGCGGCGATGCGCCGGCTCGCGGCCGACCCCGACCTGCGCCGCGCGATGGGCCGCGCCGGGCGCGCGTTCGTCGCCGAGGGCTTCGTGTGGGAGCAGAAGGCCGCCGCGCTGGACCGGATCTACCGGCTGGCGGCCGGCCGGCCCCTGCGGCGCGCCGCGCCGCACGTTCTCGCCGCCCCCCGCGACGCGGCCCTGTGCGACGCGGCCCTGTGCGACGCGGCCCCGTGCGACGCGGCCCCGTGCGACGCCGAGCAGGCGACGGCCCCGTGACGCCGCCCGCCGCCGACCCGTGGGCCTTCGCGCCCGCCGCACGCCCCGGCCGCCGCCGCACCTACGGCGACCTCTACGTCGTCGGCCTGAGCGTGCTGCTGTTCGGCTACGCCCTCTTCGGGCGGTCGTTCGCGTACCTCGGCGTGCCGCCGGTGTTCGTCGGCGAGGTGATGCTCGCCATCGGCCTCGGCCTCGCCCTGTTCACGTGCCGGACGTCGTCGCTCGTGCCCGCGCCGGCTCTGTGGGCGGTGCTCGCGCTCCAGGCGTGGGTCCTGGTCCGGACGGTGCCCTACATCCCCGAGTTCGGCCTCGACGCGCCGCGCGACGCGATGCTCGCCGGCTACGCGGCGTACGCGCTCGCCGTGGCGGCGCTGCTGATCCAGCGCCCGCGCCGGTTGCCCGAGATGCTCGTCCGCTACCGGACGCTCGTGCTCGTGCTCGGCGGCCTCGGCTGGCTCATCTACCTCGTCTACAGCAGCTACCAGGAGGCCGTGCCGACGCTCCCGTGGGCCCCGGAGGTCCATGTCATCGAGAACAAGCCCGGCGACATCGCGGTCCACATGGCCGCCATCGCGGCGTTCCTCGTGCTCGGGTGGCGGCGGTCGTCGCCGGTGCTGCTCGTGCTCGTCGTCGTCGGCACGGCGGCGATGATGGTCGGCAACCGGGGCGGGATGGTCGGGTACCTGCTCGCGATGTCCACCTTTGCCGTGCTGCGCCCCAAGTCGGCGTCGTTCGGGCGCTTCGGCTACGTCGTGCTGGTGCTGATCGCGCTGGGCTCGGTCGTCGACACGTCGAGGTTGCAGACCAACGATGGCAACCGCTCGCTCTCGGTCGGGCAGCTGTGGGAGAACGCCAAGAGCCTCGTCGGCAAGAGCGACCAGGCGATGCTCTCCAACACGACCGAGTGGCGCAAGCAGTGGTGGAATAAGATCGTCGGCTACACCGTCTTCGGCGAGTACCGCTGGACGGGCCGCGGCTTCGGGATCAACCTCGCCCGGGCGGACGGCTTCAACACGGACGAGGAAGGCTCGCTGCGGAGCCCGCACAGCGTCCACATGACGGTGCTCGCGCGGAGCGGCCTGCCCGGTGCGGCGCTGTGGGCGCTCGTCCACGGGCTGTGGTGGGTGTCGCTGCTCGGGGCGTGGTGGTACGCGCGGGAGCGCCGGCTCGAGGCGTGGATGGGCTTCTTCGCGCTGTGCGCGGTCTACTGGGTCGCCGCGGTCGTCAACGCCTCGTTCGACGTCTACCTCGAGGGGCCGATGGGCGCGATCTGGTTCTGGACCGTCTTCGGGGCGGCGATGGCCGGCACCCGGCTCGTCCGCACGGACCCGACCCTGCTCGACGGGATGCGGCAGTCCGACGCGCCGCCTGCACCCGCGCGCCCGCAGACGTGGAACGGGTCGGACGAGGTGCCCCGCCCCGCCCGCTCCGCGGCGCACGGGACCCCGGCCCGTGCGTCGTGGGCGTGGGGCGAGGTGCCCACCGGGCTCCCCGCCTACGCGTGGCCGCCGGGCCCGGTCACGCCCGAGGTCGGCCCTGCCCACTCCAGACCCTGACTCCACGCCCCATGCTCCAGCACCGCCCGAAAACCCTGTGGCAGGGCTTCTACCGCCGGTACGCCGTGCGCGACCACGTCACGCTTGGCGAGAACGTCCACATCGGGATGG
>JAYWIE010000457.1:0-2470 GCA_043789155.1 Rubricoccaceae bacterium
ACGCCGAGCGTCTCGCGCAGCCACGCCGCGAGTGCGGGCACGTCGAGCGCGTCGCGGGGGCGGTCGGGATCGGGCATGGATAACGTGGCCAGTGGCCGGTGCGGCCAGTGGCCAGTGTCGCCGGCTACCGCCGTCGAGGCAGGTGGCCAGTGGCAGAATATCTCAGCAGCCTCTCCCAGCCACTGCCCACGGGTCACTGCACTCGGCCACTGGCCACTGCCTACTGGCCACTGGCCCGGTAGCGCCGCAGCTCCTCGCGCGCCACGACGCCCTTGTGGACCTCGTCCGGCCCGTCGTAGATGCGCGCGCCGCGCTCGTGGCGGTACCAGAACGCGAGCAGCGTGTCGTCGAGGATGCCGAGGCCGCCGTGGACCTGCACCGCGCGGTCGACGACCCGCAGCAGCGTCCCGGCGACGGAGAACTTGATGGCCGAGATGCCGGCGCGGGCGGCCCGCGCGCCGTCGCGGTCGATCTGAGCCGCGACGTCGAGGACGTGGAGGCGGGCGGCGTCGATCTCGGCGCGGCTCTCGGCGACGGCGAACTGGACCGACTGGGTGTCCGCGAGCGTCATGCCGGGCGCGACGACGCGGGCGACCGCGCGCGTACACAGCAGGCTCAGCGCGCGCTCGCAGACGCCGACCCAGCGCATGCAGTGGTGGATGCGGCCCGGCCCGAGGCGCGCCTGCGCGAGCGCGAAGCCGCCGCCGCGCGGCCCGAGCAGCGCGCTCGCGGGCACCTCGACGCTGTCGAACCGGACCTCGGAGTGCGACAGCCAGCCCGCGCCCTCGTCGCCCATCACGGGCAGCCGGCGGACGTGCCGGACGCCCGGCGCGTCCGCCGGGACGAGCAGCATCGACGCGCGCTCGTGCGGAGCGCCGTCGGGCTCGGTCACGGCCATCACGACCATCCAGGCCGCGCCGTCGAAGCCCGTCGTGAACCACTTGTGGCCGTCGATGCGGAAGCCCGACGCGGTGTCCGTCGCCGTCGTCGAGAGCGTCGTCGGGTTGGAGCCGGCGTGCTCGGGCTCGGTCATCGCGAAGCACGAGCGGGCCGCCCCGTCGAGGAGCGGGTCGAGAAACCTCCGCTTCTGGTCGTCCGTGGCGACGGCGAGCAGCAGCTCGGCGTTGCCGATGTCGGGGGCCTGCCCGTTGGTCGCCCAGTGGCCGAGCGGGCTCCAGCCGAGCGCCTCGCTGATCCGGCCGTAGTCCGGCAGCGACAGCCCGGCCCCACCGTGGGCCTCGCCGAGGGCCAGGTTCCAGAGGCCGGCTGCGCGGGCGTCGGCGCGGACGGCCGCCATCTCGCGCTCGAGCGCGGCGTAGTCGTGCGTCAGCAGGAGCTCTTCGAGCGGCACGCACCGCTCCTGAACGAAGGCGCGGACGCGCGGGAGCAGCTCGGCGAGGGGCATCACGTCGGAAGCAGGACGTCGGGTGGACGCGCCGGTCGCGAATCGGGTCCGCTCTCAGCGAGCGCGGAGCGTGTCCGGCTGCGCGCCCGCCGCCAGAGGAAAGCGGTCGACCTGTCCGGCTCCGAAGCCCGCTCCGAACAACCCGCCATCCAGGACGCCCACCCCGACGTAGACGCCGATCGGAAACGAGAGAAAGCCGCCGTCGTCCTGCGTCCAGGCGAGCAGTCCGAGGGCCGTACCGATCCCGGCACCGACGAGGAAGGACCGCCCGATGCCGCCCCGGCGAAGCGTCACCGCGGTCACGTCGGCCGTCCGTGCCGACTGCGGCTGGCCCGAGAGGCGGTCGGTCCACGTCGTCTCGTCCGGCCCGATGTGGAGGTCACGGACGGCGTGGCGCTCGCCGCCGGCGGTGAGCGTCGCGACGCGGCCGGCCGTCCGGGCGTTGAGGGCGGCGCGGCCGCCGTCGGTGGCGAGCGTCGCAGGCTGCGTGTGGACGCAGCCGGAGACGAGGACGAGAAGCAGGGCGAGGCGCATCGGACCGGCGGAGTGGAGACGGCGAGTCTAGCCGAACCGTCCGGGCCGCACCTGATCCGATCAGACCAGTCCCCAACCCCCGATCCCCTCACGTGAACGTGTGCGGCACGCCCGAGCCGACGGCCACGACGCCGCCGTGGCCCTTGGCCTTGCTCTCGGGCTCGACGTGGATCGTGACGCTCGACCCCTCGACGGCCGCCTGAACCGCCGCCTCGAGCCGGTCGCAGAGCGCGTGCGACGCCTCGACCGTCGCCGAGCCGGGCATGACGAGGTGGAACTCGACGAACGTGTGCGAGCCCGCGCGCCGCGCCCGCAGCGCGTGCACCTCGAGCGCCTCGCCCATCGCCGCGAGCACCGCCGTCCGGATCGACTCGAGCTCGGCCGGCGGCACGCTCTCGTCCATCAGCCCGCCGACCGACTCGCGGATGAGCCGCACGCCGACGATGACGACGTTCGCCGCGACCGCGACCGCCATCAGCGGGTCCAGAATCCACCAGCCCGTCGCGACGGCCAGCGCGATGCCGGCCAGCA
>JAYWIE010000458.1:0-2462 GCA_043789155.1 Rubricoccaceae bacterium
CCCGCGTCGCGCAGCGCGAGGCGCTGGTAGCGCGTGCCGTCGGCGTCGGTGGCGAGCTCTGTCGCCGCGACCTGCGTCACGCGCGGCGCGTCCGTGCCGCCGGTCCGGGCGAGGCGCGCCGCGACCGAGTCGCGCTCGGCTGCGGTCGGGGCGGCGAAGAGGGCCGTGAGGTTGACGCCGGCGACGACCTCGTCGCCGGTCACCGGCGGGCAGCCGGGCGCGCCCGGGCACTCGGTCGGCGGCGGCCCGGTGTCGCACGCGGCGAGGGCGGTCAGGGCGAGGGCGAGGACGGCAGAGCGCATGGGGGAGCGGAGAGGGCCGGGCGGAACGCAGAGCGCGGGCCGCGGCGTGTGCCGCGGCCCGCGCTGGGACGCCCGTGCGTCAGGCGGGGTTCGTCGGTCTGCCGTTAGCGCGCTGCGAGGACGCCGGTCGCCGCCGGGCGCGTGCTGGTGGTGACGTACCGGTTGAAAAACTGCTCGGTCCGGCTGAGGCTGGCCGGCATCGCGCGCGGGTCGTGAGCGCTGAACGTGGCACCGGCCGGGAGCGCGTCCGAGTACGTGTTGAACTCGTAGGCCCCGGTCGGGCGGGCGGCCGTGGCCGCGGCGTCGAACGAGACCGAGACCGGGTACGGCACGACGGGGTCCGCGGTGTGGTGGTGCACCTGGACGTTGCGCATCTGCGCCGTGAACAGCGACGCCGAGCGGCGGACGACCTCGAGGCGGGCCGCGGCGTAGTTCGCGTTGGCGTTGTACGTCTGGTTCGGGCCCTGGAGCGGCGCGAGGACGGTCGCGAGGATGAACGGCGCGCCGGGGAAGCTCAGGAACGCGTCGCTGCCGCCGAGCACGCCGATGCCGAGCGTCTGGATCGGCGCGCTGAAGAAGTCCGTCGGGCCGTAGTACTGGGTCGTGGCGCGGACGCGCGCGTCGCGGACGTTCTGGAGCAGGGCCGTGTCGGCCCCGCGGCTGAACCCGAGCGCGCCGACGCGGGCGTCGTTGGTCGCGGCGGCGAACTCGTCGCGGCCGAGCACGGCCGAGAGCAGCACCATCGCGTCGTCGACGTCGTAGTCCCACGGGCTCGGGGTGCCGCCCGACGTGACGGGCGCGCCGAGGGGCGTCTCGAACGGCGACGTGCTGAGCAGCTCGGAGCGGTACGACGGGAAGACCTGGACGGACGTCGCGAAGAGGCTCGGGAAGGCGGCCTGGATGCCGAGCACGCTCACGTTGGCGTTGCCGTCCGGCGTGGCGGCGTAGACGCCCGAGGCCCCGCCGTGGTGGACGACGACGACGGGCAGGTTCGCCGCGCCGGCCGGCACGCGGACGAAGCCGTAGTGGCGCGCGCTGCCGCCGGCCCCGGGGCCGGCCGTAATGAGGTGCGAGACGACGTAGAGCTTCGCGCCGTCGGGCAGCGTCGCCGGGGCCGAGACCTGAATGCCCGTCGCCATCATGGCCGAGCCCTGCCGGGCCGTCCAGTCGGCGCGGACGGTCGCGATCTCGGGGGCCGTCGCGGGCGCGAAGAGGCGCGAGAAGTTGACGCCGCCGATGATCTGGTCGGTGACGACCGGCACGTCGGTGCCGCTGTCGCAGGCAGGCAGGGTGACGGCGAGGCAGAGGACGACTGCGGCGAGCCGACAGGAGGAGAGCAGGCGCATGCGCTGGAGGGGGTGGAGATGGTGGCGAAGATAGAGCGCGCCGCGCCAGACGTGGAACCGCTTCCACGCGCTACGGTCCGGATGCGGTTGCACGGGCGCGCCGGCTCCCTGCCGCGCGCGTCGGCACGCGCGCAGCGCTCTCTCCGGCGTTTCTCCACAACATCGGCCGCCGGGAGGCCGTAATACTTGGCAGCCACAGATCCAGTGTTCCAGGACGCCCCGGCGTCCAGCGTCTCCCCTCCGGATGTCTGCCCCGATCTATCTCGACTACAACGCCACGACGCCCGTCGCTGAGGACGTGCTCGACGCGATGCTGCCGTTCTTCCGCGAGCACTTCGGCAACCCGTCGAGCGACCACGCCTACGGCTGGGCCGCCGACGAGGCCGTCCGGCAGGCCCGCGAGCGGACCGCCCGCGTCCTCGGCGCGACCCCGCGCACGATCCTCTTCACGAGCGGCGCGACCGAGTCCATCTCGCTCGCGCTCCACGGCCTCGGCGAGGTCTACGGCGGCCGCCGCCACCACATCGTCACCGTCGCGACCGAGCACAAGGCCGTGCTCGAGACCTGCGCCGCGCTCGAGCGCGAGGGCTTCGAGGTGACGACGCTCGGCACGGACCGCCAGGGCCGCCTCGACCTCGACGAGCTCCGGGCCTCGCTCTCGGACAAGACGCTCGCCGTCACAGCCATGTGGGCCAACAACGAGACCGGCGTGCTCCACCCGATGCGCGCCATCGCCAACATCGCCCACGAGGCCGGCGCGCTGCTGCTCTCGGACGCGACGCAGGCCGTCGGCAAAGTCCCCGTAGACGTCGAG
>JAYWIE010000459.1:0-2461 GCA_043789155.1 Rubricoccaceae bacterium
GGCGAGACCGACTACCCGTACCAGTACCGCGCCGTGGTGGTGCCGCACGTCTCCGTGCTCGCGCTGACGACGCAGAGCCGCATCTTCCAGAACCTCACCGTCGAGGAGATCGTGACGGACGTGCTCGCGGACCACGAGGTCGTGGCGAGCCTCGACTTCCTCGGCGTCTACGAGCCGCGCGAGTACTGCACGCAGTACCAGGAGAGCGACCTCGCCTTCGTCCAGCGCCTGCTCGAGTACGAGGGGGCCTACTTCTACTTCGACCACGTCCACGACGTCCAGACGGGCGCGGGCGGCGGGGCCGTCGAGACGCTCGTCATCCGCGACATGGCCGTCGAGGACGCCGTCGGCATCGAGGGGATGGCCAGCGTGCGGTACCGCCAGAGCGCGGGCCTGATGTCGTCGGACGGCGACGAGTTCATCGGCGCGTTCGTCGTGCGCCAGCAGCTCGTGACGGCGCAGGCCGAGGTCGTGGGCTACAACTACCGCACCGCCGAGACGAAAATCCTGGAGGCGTCGGAGGCGCACCCGGACCAGGCCGCCGGCGCGCGGTCCGAGTACGCCGGCGGCCACGTCCTCACGCCCGCCCGCGCCCGCGCGCTCGCGGACGTCCGCAGCGAGGAGATCGAGGCCGGCCGGCTCGTGATGACCGGCGACAGCGACGTGCAGCGCTTCCGCGCCGGCTTCACCTTCGACCTCAAGGACCACTACCGCGACGACCTCGACCAGACGTACCGCCTCACGCGCGTGCGCCACACGGGCGGGCAGTCCAGCGGGGCCGGGGGCGACGAGGGCGCAGCCACGCTGGGCTACCGCAACGCCTTCGCGTGCGTCCCGGCGAGCGTCGCGTGGCGGCCGGCGCGGCTCACGCCCGAGCCGCGCCTGCCCGGCATCCTCACCGCGCGCGTCGAGACGACCGGCGGCGACTACGCGCCCGTCGACGAGTTCGGGCGCTACCACGTCCGCTTCCCCTTCGACCAGAGCAGCACGCCGCAGGCCGGCGCGACCAAGGCCGTCCGCATGGCGCAGCCCTACACCGGGCCGGGCTACGGCCACCACTTCCCGGTCCACGCCGGGACGGAGATGGTCGTCGCGTGCGTCAACGGCAACGTGGACCGCATCGTCGGCCTGTCCACGATCTGGAACTCGACCGAGAAGTCGCCGGTCACGAGCGACAACGCCTCGCAGAGCGTGCTCCGCTCGTGGGGCAGGAACGAGCTCCGCTTCGACGACAAGAAGGGCCAGGAGGACGTCTACCTGCACGCGACGAAGGACCACACGGTCCGGGTCGTCAACGACGAGACCATCCGCGTCGGGGCCAACCGGGCGCAGCAGGTCGGCCACGACGAGGCGCTGACGGTCGGCCACGACCAGGACCAGGAGATCGGCCACGACCAGACGCTCAAGGTGGTCCTCAACCAGTCGACCGACGTCGGGGCCAACCGCGCCATCACCGTCGGGGCCGACCACGACGAGTCGATCCAGGGCTCGATGTCCATCAGCGTCGGGCTGACGATGACCGAGTCGGTCGCCCTGGCCAAGACGACGGCCATCGGCGCGGCGTACTCGCTCTCCGTCGGGGCCGCCAAGTCGGAGACCGTCGGCGGGGTCAGCTCGGAGACCGTCGGCGGCATCAAGTCCATCGACGTCGCCGGCAGCATCTCCAGCAAGGCCGGGACGAACTACAGCATCGACGCCGATGGCGACTACAATCTCGCGGTCGGCAAGAAGGCCGCGATCAAGATCGCAGACGTGGGCACGATCCAGACCGGCAAGGACCTCACGGTGAAGGCCGGCAAGAAGGTCGTCGTAGAGGCCGCCGACGAGCTGACGCTCAAGTGCGGCTCGGCCGAGATCGTGATGAAGAAGAACGGCGACATCTCGATCAGGGGCGGCAAGATCAACATCAAGGGGTCGGGCCAGATGACCCTGAAAGGCTCGCAGATCGCAGGAAACTGAACCCCCGACCCCGATGACTACAGACCTCCTCGCCCGGAGCCTCCAGATCCACGAAGGCACCGTGACCGCCGTCGCCGCCGACGGGCACGTCGCGGTGGACGTGCCGGGCGCGGCGGAGCTGCGCTGCCGGCTGCTCCAGACGTCCGAGGGGCCGCCGCTCGCGCTCGCCCCCGGCGAGCGCGTGCTCGCGGCCGCCCTGCCCGGCGGCGGCGCAGCGTTCGTGCTCGGGCGCGTCGCGCTCCACGCACCCGCTGCGGCGACGTCTGCCGAGGCGTCTGCGCAGACGGTCGAGATCGTCATGCCGGCGGGCGTCGAGACGGTGCGCATCGCCGGCCGGCGGGTCCGCATCGCGGCCGACGAGGAGCTGGTGCTGGAGTGCGGCGGCGCGTCTGTCCGCATCGACCGCCGCGGCAAGGTGGTCGTGCTCGGGACCGACATCACGAGCCGCGCGCGCCGCCTGCACAAGATCAAGGGGGCCAGCGTCGCCATCAACTAACGCAGA
>JAYWIE010000460.1:0-8697 GCA_043789155.1 Rubricoccaceae bacterium
CCGCGGCGGGCGAGGACGGGCCGCGCCGCGCCCGCCGCGGCGAGAGCGCGCCGTACGACCCGGCCGTCGACGCCCGCGCGCCGGCCGTCGTGGGCTACACCGACGCCGCGGCCCCGCTCTCGTTCGGCCTCGACCTCACGCTGGGCTACACGCCGGCCATCGGGCCCGTCCCGTCGCGGACGACCGCCGCGCTCACGGTCAGCCCCATCGACCTGCGCCTGACGCCGGTGTGGTCGCTCACGGGCAGCACCGGCCTCGACCTCGTCACGCTGGCCCCGACGACGACCGCGATCGCGCTCCGGCGGGACCTGCACTGCTGGGAGATGGCGATCACGTGGCAGCCGGTCGGCCTCACGCGCGGCTTCGCGGTCTCGCTCTACGTCAAGAGCGGCTACCTCCGCGACATCCTGCGCATCGACGCGCCGCGCAACGTCGTCCGCAGCCTGCCGTTCTAGCCCGTCGTTGGGCGGGAGTGAGGCAGACCTCGGGTCAATCCCTTCCTTCTCACGTAGAGGGCGGCCTACCGCCGTATGACACTTGGCCGCTCTGCCGCCGCACAGCGGGCACAACGGTGAGGACGGAACACAGAACACGCCACACAGCCCGCGGTGCGCCAACCCGTCCGTGTGGTCGGACGCAGTGGCAGGTTGGGCGCACGTAAGTAGATTTTACTGTAGACTTTTTTATTTATTGTTGGATATATCCGTTGATCTGTCGAACTTTATCCTTGACAAGTCGACTGACCTATCGGGGTCACTGGGGGACCAGCGGGTTGATTTGCGAGGATTTTTTCTTTTATTTTTAGTCGATTCTATTCCTTGATCTCTGCCAATAATATATGCGAAAGCGCTGAACATACCAGCAATGGCAAATCCTGTTAGTAGCTCTCCAATGTTGGAGCTCGATCCAGCAGCACCCTGATTGCCGAAGAGCGGGGCGTGTCTTGGCCGCACGTCAAATTGTCCACCTTGTTTCCTGGGCACGTCGGCCCAAACTGGTACCCGTGGCATTGCGTTTCGAAGTTTGATGGGTTGTGAGGGAAGCAACTGCGCTTCCTCATAGTTTTGTTCATTTCACACAGCACCCAGTTGGTGCGCCTAACTATTACTTCGACCGGCGCGCGTCACACGAAACCCCGTAAGGGGTCGATCAAGCCGCGGTGAGTTGGAAGCTACACGCCCCGAGTTCCTTGTCAAGTGCAGGGCATCATCCGGAGCAGGACTCCCGGAGAACGCCCTGCACACGCTACCCCGTCGCACGGAGCCGGTTCACGACGTACTGGTTGAGGCTCACGCCCGCCCGCCGCGCGCTGACGAACACGTCGCGGTGGAGGTCGGTCGGCAGGCGCAGCATGAGGCGGCCCGAGAACGGCTTGTCGGGTGCCTCGCCGCGCTCGGCGCAGAAGGCGAGGTAATCATCGACGGACTCGCGGAACGCCGTCTCGATTTCCTCGACGCTGCGGCCCTGGAACGTGACGGCGTCTCGCATGTCCAGCACCTCGCCGTGAAACAGGCCCGCCTCGTCGTCGAACTCGACGTGGCCCGTGTGGGTGAGCATGGGAGTCAGGTCGCGAGGTCAGGCCCGCGGCCTGCTTCGGTGAGAAACCGCTGGATGGAGCGGAGTGCGCCCCTGTCCGTTTCGCGCTGCGGGTGCGGCCGGTGGAATACGGCCCGGACGTCGCCGAGAGCGACGCGGACCCGGGATTGGCGAACACAACCCCTCCCCTCGGGCCGGGTGAACCCGCCGGGACACCCGGACCTGACCTGAGGTGCCAGGTCCGGGTTCACCCGGCGCTTTGCGGGCGGAGGGGGTTTGGGGGCGCGGAGCGTTGCCAACACCCCCTCAGTCGCTGCGCGACAGCTCCCCGAGGGGCTGGCAGGGGTAGGTATCGCTCTCCCTCCCACCAATGCCGTCATTCCCGCGTACGCGGGAATCCAGAGTCCGGACACGGCGCTCCGCAACCGGCACCGACGTCCGCCGAGCCGGCACACCGTCAGCGCTACCGGTCGTGCGTCGTGCATAGCTGGAGGGGGTTGCCGAGACTCTGGATTCCCGGTCGGGGCCGGGAATGACGGCGTAGGAAGGGTGGCGGTCGCCGAGACGCTTGCCGCCCCCACCCCTACCAGCCCCGCGGGGGAGCGGCAAGGCCCATCCTCGCTTCGCCAAACAGTTTCTGAGCGGAACGTCCAGGACGCCCTTGTGGGTTGCACGGTGCCGGGCCGTCCGGTCACAGCACGGCAGACGCTACCCCGTCGCGCGGCGGACGGCCTCGTCCAGAAGCCCGCGCCACGGCGGGCGCGACGAGACGACGAGGCGCTCGCCGGTCGTCGGGTGCTGGACGCTCAGGCGGGCGGCGTGGAGCGCGATGCTGCGCCCGTCGCCGTAGGCCGCCGGCGCGCCGTAGCGGAGGTCTCCCACGACGGGCGCGCCGAGCCCGGCGAGCTGCACCCGGATCTGGTGCGCCCGCCCCGTGACGAGCTCGACGCCAACGAGCGTGCGGCGGCCCTCGACCGCGAGCGGCGTCCACCGCAGCGCGGCGCGTTTGGCGTCCGTCGTGCCTTCGCGGACGCGCTTGACCGTCCCGCGCTCGCCCTTGATGAGCCAGTCGACCTGCTCGCCGCCGCCTTCGAGCCGGCCCTCGACGACGGCGAGGTAGCGCTTCTCTGGCCCTCCCGAGGTATCGCGGCCGCCGGCGTCGCGGCCGGCGAACTGCGCCGAGAGGCGCGCCGCGGCCTTGGACGTGCGGGCCAGGACGACGACGCCCGACACGGGCCGGTCCAGCCGGTGGACGAGCCCGACGAAGACGTTGCCCGGCCGCTCGAAGCGCTCCTTGAGGTACGCCTTCGCGAGCGTGACGAGGTCGGCGTCGCCGGTCGCGTCGCCCTGCGCGAGCATGCCGGTGGGCTTGTCGACCGCGAGCACGTGGTTGTCGAGGTGGAGGACGCGGAACGGGGGCTCGGTCATGTCACGAGGGGCCCGACGGCGGCCACGAAGCGCTCGGCGTCGGCGAGCGCGTCGGCTGCGGCGTCCGTGTCGGTCAGGATGATGGCGTCGTAGTCGGCGAGCTGACGCGCGCGGAAGGCTCTGACGAGCAGGCTGCCTGTGTCTTTGCTGAGCCGCCCTGTCACGACGAAGTGGAGCGCAAAGCGCGAGTGCGTGCCGGAGTGCGACTTCGGATGTTCAGGCACGCCTGCGAGCGCGGCCCGAGCGGCGTAGAAGGTCGCGTAGTAGGCCCGGTTGAGGCAGGCCTCGACCGACCCCGCGTCCTGCAGCAGCCGGGCATCCGCGAGCGCCTGTTCCGCACGCGCGAACCACCCTCTCTGCGCCTCGGTCACAACGGGATGCCGTCCTGGCGGACGTTGACCATAAACGGATCCGTTCGCGACTCGAAGTCGGCCACCGAGTACGCATACATCGAGACGAGGCGGTTCGACTCGATGAGCAGATCGAGCGCGAGGATGCCGGTCCTTCTTATTTCGTCGTACGGCCGGACGTCGCCGTGGAGCACGACGAGCAGGTCGACGTCCGAGTCCGGCCGGGCGTCGCCGCGCGCCTGCGAGCCGTAGAGGACCACGCGCGCGAGGCGGTCGCCGTAGAGCGCGACGAGGCCGGCGTTCGCCTCGGCGACGACGACTGCGACGGCCGGCGAGAGCGCGTCGAGCACCTCGGCGCGCGAGCGCACGGCCGTGCTCACGGCGTCGTGCGCGCTCATGGGGTCGTGCCGAAGATGCGGTCGCCGGCGTCACCGAGGCCGGGCCGGATGAAAGCGTTCTCGTCGAGCCCGCGGTCGATGGCGGCCGTGAACACGTCGACGTCCGGGTGGTACTCGGCGAGCCGGGCGACGCCCTCGGGTGCGGCGACGACGCAGACGAACGTGATGTCGGTCGCGCCGCGCTGCTTGAGGTGGTTGATCGCGCCGGCGGCCGAGCCGCCCGTGGCGAGCATCGGGTCGAGGACGAACACGCGCGCGTCGCGGACGGCCGCGGGCACGTTCGAGTAGTAGTCCACCGGCGCGTGCGTCTGCTCGTCGCGGTACATGCCGAGATGGCCGACGCGCGCCTCGGGCACGAAGCGGACGAAGCCGTCGACGAGGCCGAGCCCGGCGCGCAGCACCGGCACCACGACGACCTCGCGCGCGAGCCGGACGCCCTCGGTGGTCTCCATCGGCGTGCGGACGCTCACGGGCTCGACAGGGAGCGAGCGCAGCGCCTCGTAGGCGAGGATGGCTGCGGCGTCCGAGAGCGTGCGGCGGAAGTCGCCGTGCGTCGTCTCGCGGTCGCGGAGGCGCGTCACGGCGCGCTGGAGGAGCGGATGGTCGACGACGGTGATCACGGCGCGAGCGGGAAAGAGAGGACGGAGTCGGTGGGGACGCGGTCGCCGAGGAGGCCGCGGAGGGCGTCGGCGCTGGCCGAGTCGGCGGGCGCGAGCGCGACGAACTGGCGCAGGTCGGCGCGGGCGGCGGCGGTGTCGCCGGCGATCGCCCGGGCGACGCCGCGGTCACGGACGAAGGCGGGGTTGGACGGCGCGAGCTGGACGGCGCGGCTGAGGTCGGCGATCATGGCCGCGTCGTCGTCCGGCCGGAGGCCCTGGACGACGAACGCGCGCTGGTTGTAGAGCTGCGCCGGGCGGGCCTGGAAGGCGTCCGGCGCGGCCTCGACCGCCGCGAGCGCGGCCGAGAGGTCGTCGTAGGCGGCGCGGGCGTCGGCCTGGACCGAGTCCGCGGCGAAGCGGACGGCGCGGCACATGCCGCGCATCGCGAGCACGTCGGCGTTGCCGGGGTGGGCGCGGTCGAGGCTGTCGAGCCGCGCCAGGCCCGCGCTGACGCGCTCCTGCATGCAGGCCGTCTGCGCGGACTGGATGTCGGCGGGGGCGACGGCCGAGAGGTCGGGCTCGCGGCAGCCAGCAGCGAGGAGGAGCAGGGCGAGGGCGGTGCGGGGCATGTCAGAGGGACTCGGGGTCCACCTCGACGAGGCGGCCGCGGACGAGCGCGAGCGTCCGCGCGGGGAAGGCTTTGACGAGGCGGTAGTCGTGCGTCGCCATGAGGAAGGCCGCGCCCTGGCGGTTGAGGCGCACGAGCAGCTTCTGGATCTCGTCGGCGACGCGCGGGTCGAGGTTGCCCGTCGGCTCGTCGGCGAGGATGAGCACGGGGTCGTTGGCGATCGCGCGCGCGATGCAGGCGCGCTGCTGCTCGCCGCCGGAGAGCTCGGACGGCCGGGCTTTGACGCGGTGGCTCAGCCCGACCTGCGCGAGCGCGGCCATGGCGCGGTCGCGGACGTCGCGGCCGCGCTTGCCGGTCGCGTGGAGCGCGAAGGCGACGTTGTCGAAAGCCGAGCGGTCCGGGAGCAGCTGGAAGTCCTGGAACACGATGCCGAGGCTGCGGCGCAGCATCGGGATGTCGGCCGGGCGGACCGTGCCGGACTCGAACGTCCCGACGCGGGCCGTGCCCTGGTCCGGCGTGAGCTCCATGTAGAGCAGCTTCAGCAGCGTGCTCTTGCCCGAGCCGGTCGGCCCGATGAGGTACGCCATCTCGCCGCGGCCGAGCGAGAACGTCAGGTCCGACGCGACCTCGACGCGCGCGCCGCCGGGCTCGGTGTAGCTCACCGCGACGTGGCTGAGCTCGACGAGCGGCCGCTCGGCCGCGCGGGCAGCGTGCGGGACGTCGGCGACGGGTTCGGCGGGTGGCTCCACAGGGTCTCAGGGCTGGGTCCGGCAATCTACGGAGCCGCCACCGCCCAGCGACGGAGCGACGGAGCGACGGAGCGAAATCTGACGCCGCCCTCTCTACGTGTCATCCCGGACTCGATCCGGGATCTGTCTTTCGTCTTTTATCCACGCTACTAAATGCAAAAGGCAGATCCCGGATCGAGTCCGGGACGACAGGTTTTCAATGGTGTGCCTGGCAGACGGGAACCGTTTCAGCCAACCGTATTCAACCCTTCAACCCTTCAACCCTTCAACCCTTCAACCCTTCAACCCTTCAACCCTTCAACCCTTCAATCCCCGGGTCCCACAGGTGCCGCCCGAGGTCGACGCGGTCGTCGTCGGTGAAGGTGACGCCCTCGGCGCGGAGGCGCTCCTCCATCACGGTCGGCGTGGCGAAGTGGAGGCGGCCCGTTAGCGCGCCGACGCGGTTGACGACGCGGTGGCACGGGACCGCGAGCGGGTCCGACGACGCCGCGACGGCCTTGAGCGCCCACCCGACCGTCCGCGCCGAGCGGCCCATGCCGAGATGCCGCGCGAGGTGGCCGTAGGTCGAGACGCGGCCGGGCGGGATGCGGGCGACGGTGGCGTAGACGCGGTCGAAGAAGTCAGAGGCCATCGGAAACAGGAGGACAGGAGGACGGAATGAACCGCATTTCCCTCTTTCCCCCTCCCTCCTCCCTGCATCTTCCTACCCCGCCTCCCCGACGCCAGTGCCCGACCCCACCGCCGCCCGCTTCGCCGACGCCCTCGCCGCCCGGCTGCCCGGCCTCGACCGCGCGCGCGTCCGGTCTCGCGTCGTGCTCGCGCCGATGACGACGTTCCGCATCGGCGGCCCGGCCGACGCCTTCTTCGAGCCCACAACAGCGGACGAGCTCGCGGCCGCGCTCGACGCCGCTCGGATCGCCGATCTGCCCGTGTTCCGGCTCGGCCTCGGAGCCAACATCCTCGTCGGCGACGGCGGCTTCCGCGGTGTGGTGGTCCGCAACCGCGCCGCCCACATCCGCATCGACGGCACGCGCGTCGTGGCCGAGTCGGGCGCGCTCGTGTGGCCGGACCTCGTCGAGGCGACGGTCGCGGCCGGCCTCTCCGGCCTGGAGCACTACGCCGGCATCCCGAGCACTGTCGGCGGGGCGCTGTGGCAGAACCTGCACTTCCTCTCGCCGCCGCCCACGCGCGAGCGGACGATGTTCATCGAGGAGGTCGTCGACTCGGCCGACCTGCTCTCGCCCGCGGGCGAGCGCCACACCGTCGACCGCGCGTGGTTCGACTTCGGCTACGACTACTCGACGCTCCACGTGGACCCGCACTCGGTCCTCTCGGCCACGTTCGCGCTCGCGCCCGAGAGTCCGGCCGTGCTGCGCGAGACGGTCCGCGCCAACCTCGAGTGGCGCGGCGCGCGGCACCCGCCGCTGGACACGCAGCCCTCGGCCGGCTCCATCTTCAAGAAGATCGACGGCGTCGGCGCGGGCCGCCTCGCGGACGGCTGCGGCCTCAAGGGCTGCCGCATCGGCGGGGCCGTGGTCACGGAGCGCCACGCCAACATCGTCGTCAACGCCGGGCTCGCCGAGGGCACGTCCGCGACGGCGCGCGACGTCCGACACCTCATCGGCTACGTGCAGGAGACGGTCGCGCGCGAGACCGGCTACCGCCTGACGCCCGAGATCGGCTTCGTCGGCGACTTCGGCGATCTCGGCCCGCTCCCGGCGCGCGGCTGGGAGCACGCGGACGGGTACGCGGACGGCGTCCCGCCCGGCGGCCACCCCTAGCGCTGCGATGCGCCTGCGGCGTATTCCGGTTCACAGGCGGCGCGTCCGGCCGCTCACTTTCTGGTTCTGCGGCGCTAAGACGACATAGTGGGTCGGGGCAAATGTGCTGCCCTCTCCGCCGTCGTAATCCGCAGCGGCGGCTCTAACGCTATGTTCGCTGCCGACCTCCACCGACGCCCCACGCGATCGACTCTTCGGTACGGCCCATTCACCCGCCTCCCCACCGATGCGCTCGCTCGTCGCCCTCGTCGCCCTCACGGCCGCCCCCTCGCTTGCTCAGACCGGTCTGACCCCGAGCCTGGCGTACGACTTCGGCCACCGGTCCCCCTCGGTCGGTCTATCCTTCGAGGTCGGCCTGCCCAGAGGGCCCCTACCATTCGCCCCGTCCGTCCGCCCCTCGGCCGAGTACGTCTTCCAGGACAAATACGCTGAGGCCTTTCGCTACGACGTAGAGGTGTATCGGGCCGACCTTGAGGTGCTTGGCCGGTTCACTGCCCCCGGGGCCCCTTTTGCCCCTTACGGGAAGGCCGGCGTGGCCGTCGACGTCATGACCGGGAACTTCCCGTCCACTGACCTAGACCCCATGCTCCTCAGATCGACGAGGACCCAAGTGATGCCGACCCTCGGAGGCGGTGCCGGGTTCGGCCGGTTCGGCGTCGAGCTTACCGTCGGGGTCGGGGGGAGCCGGCCGGCGAGGCTCTCGACTGGGTACCGGTTTTGAGGGCTCCACATCCGGCACCGCAGAACCATCCGCTGCACCGGACGGCCCGGCTGACGTGGTGCCAGGGCTTACCCTCTCGTCCGTGCCGCCACTGAGCGGCCATTCGTTAGACGACCTCTCACCATTGTGCCTGCCCCGGAATGCGCCTGTTCCCCTTCCTCGCGCTCTCCCTCACGGCCTCCTTGGCCCAGGCCCAAGGAGAGCCGCGTCCGGTCCTGACCGACACCCTCGCCGTCGGAGCCATCGGGGCGACCCCAGGCTCCGACCGCATGGACGTCATCCTCCAGGGGACCCTCGACGGTCAAACGGTCGAGTTCGTCCGGGGCCAAGTCCTCGTCGGGCTCGAGCCGCCAGCGTGTCCAGAGGACCTCGCCCCACTCGTCGAGGCGCTCGGGCTCATTGTGCTCCAGCCGTTCGAGCCGTACTCGCCGGGGTCCAGGCTGGGGTTCCGGTTTGCCGTCCTCCGCGTCCCGTCGGACCGGGACTTCGGCTCGGCCGTCCAGGCGC
>JAYWIE010000461.1:0-2456 GCA_043789155.1 Rubricoccaceae bacterium
TGCCACGCCGACGAACAGGAGCAGCAGGAGCAACCGGGGCATCGCAGGCGGGACGGTGGGCGGGCAAGCTAACCGGGCCGCCTCCCGCGCTTCCGGGCAATCGCCTGTGCCCTAACGGGGTGCGCGCGCGCTCAGCCCGTAGCTTCCTGGCCCCGACCCGCCGCGCCCCGATGCTCAGATTCCCGCCTGCGGGGCTGCCCCTTCCGCCCGGCGTCCGCCGCCTCGCCGCCGTGTGCACGCTCGCCGTCACGCTTGCGGCCGGCACGCTCGCCGCCGGCACGCTCGCCGCCTGCGACGGCGGCACGACGCCCGACGCGCCGGTCGCGACCGACCTCGCCGGCCGCTTCGCCGCGCGCGGCCGCTACGCCCCGCTCGCCGCCGCGCTCGAGCTCGCGGGCATCGACCTCGGCGCGGGGCCGGTCACCGTCCTCGCGCCGACCGAGACCGCGCTGCGCTACCTCGGCTCGGACTTCTCGCCGGTCCTCTTCGCGCCGGCGCAGCGCGAGGCGCTCGCGCGTGTGCTCCGCCACCACATCGTCGCGCGGCGGCTCGCGCCCGAGGACTTCGCGGACGGGGCCACGTTCACCTCGCTCGCCGGGACGACGCTCACCGTCCGGCGCATCGGGCCCGTCGTGACCGTCAACGGCGTCACCGTGGACGTCACGGACGCCGTCGAGGGCACCAACGGCGTCGCGTATCCCGCCGCCGACGTCCTACTCGACGTCCTCACCGGGGCCGAGCGCGTTCGCCTCTCGCCGCTGCTCTCGGCGCTCGCCGCCGGCTTCCGAAGCACGGGCGTCGAGGCCGAGGCGGGCGCGCTGCCGGCGGTAACGCTGCTCGCGCCGATCACCGACGGATTCACGGCGCTCGGGCCGGGCCCGCTCGCGACGAGCCTCTCCCTGCTGACGGCGTTCGAGAACACGGACGTCTACCGGCGCATCCTGCGCGCGCAGATCCTGCCCGGCGACGTCGACCTCGGCGCGCGCGTCGGGCAGACGGTGACGGCGCTCTCGGGCGACCGCCTGCCGGTCGCGCGCGACGCGGACCAGGTGCTGACGGTCGCCGGCGTGCGCGTGCTCCAGGCCGAGCGGACCCGCGACGGCCGCGTCTACGTCCTCGCCGAGCCCGTCCTGAGCACGCTCACGGTCTCGGAGCGCCTGCGCGTGCGGGCGGACCTGACGCGCTTCCGCGACGACCTCGCACCGCTCGCGGCCCAGGCGGCCGCGCTCGCCGACCGCGCCCGCGAGGTGACCGTCTTCGCGCCGACGAACGCCGCCTACGCCACGCGCGGCGTCGGCGTCGACGCCGCGCTTCTGAGCCAGCCCGCGCTCCGTGCGCGCGCGACGGCCGTCCACGTCGTCTACGGCCGCTACGCGCTCGCCGACCTCACGGACGGCCTCCGGCTCACGGCGACCGACGGGACGGTCCTGACGGTCGTCCGCACCGACGCCTCGGTCCGCGTCGGCAACCTCCTCGTCTCGGTCCCGAGCGTGCAGGCGAACGGGCTGCTCTACACCGCCGGCCTGTTCGTGCTGCCGGACGTGGACCTGCTCGACACGGTCCTGCTGAGCGGCTTCGCGGCCTACGCCCAGGCCGTCCGCGCGACCGGCATCGAGGCCGAGTTCCGCGCGAGCGTCCGCACGGCGTTCGTCGTGCCGGACCGCCTCGGGCCCACGCTGACGTCCCAGACGGCCGCCAACCAGCGCGCTATCCTGCGCCGGACCGCCTCGACCGAGTTCATCCCGGACATCGGCACCGGCGCGTACCCGCGCACGATCGCGACGCTCGGCGGCCCGCGGACGCTCGTCGCCTTCGAGTGCCCGCGGATCGCTCCGCCACCCACCGGCGGCGACCTCGGCTGCTCGCCTATCGGGTTCGACGCCCCCGGGGGCACGGAGCCGCGCCCGCAGGTCTACCCCGGCGGGACGACGCAGAGCGGCACGGCCGCCTTCTACCCGCTCCGCTCCGTGGACACGCCCGGCTAAGCGGGTTGCTCCGGTCGGACCTTACCGGATCTGAACAGGTGGTCTGGACCAGACGGCAGCGCCCGGCCCCGGCGCGCTCGGCGAGCCCGCCCTACCTGGCTGATGCCCGACGGCGGGCTCGGCGCAGGTAGGGACGCCTCGCCGAGGCGTCCGCGGCGCGGCTGACCGTCCGGACGAGCGCCGTGGCACGCCTCTACGGCCGGGGGAGCGGCAGGCCGAGGCGCGCGAAGCCGCCGGCGAGCACGTCGGCGAGCCACGCTGCGTACGGCACGCCGGCGAGCTCGGCGAGGACGGCGAACGTGCCGTCGGGCGCGAACGTCGGCAGGGCGTTGACCTCGAGAAACCAGACGCCGCCGGCCGGGTCGATGCGGACGTCGGTCCGCGAGACGTCCGCGAGGCCGAGCGCGCGGTGGGCAGCGACGGCGATGGCCGCGGCCCGCGCCTCAGTCTCGGGCGCGAGCTCGGGCGAGA
>JAYWIE010000462.1:0-2456 GCA_043789155.1 Rubricoccaceae bacterium
CATCGGCGTCGCGGACGCCGTGCTGAGCCGGCGGCCCGAGGACGTCGCGCAGGCCGAGCGCCTCATCCTGCCCGGCGTCGGCGCGTTCGACCGCGGCATGGCCAACCTCGAGGCCTTCGGGCTCGTCGAGCCGCTGCGGCAGCGCGCGACCGTGGACGGCGTCCCGACGCTCGGCATCTGCCTCGGGATGCAGCTCCTCGTGTCGGGCAGCGACGAGGGCGCGCGGCCCGGGCTCGGGCCGCTCAGTTTCGGGCCGCCCGGGCTCGGCTGGATCCCGGGCCGCGCTCGCCGCATCGCGCCCGCGCCCGGCCGGCCCGTCCCGCACATGGGCTGGAACTACGTCACGGCCGTCCGCGACAACCCCCTTCTGCCGCTCGACGGCGCGCGCCGCCGCTTCTACCACGTCCACAGCTTCCACGTCGTCCCGGACGACCCGGCCGACGTGCTCGCGACGACGCCCTACGGCGACGACCTCGCGACCGTCATCGGCCGCGGGAACGTCCTCGGCGCGCAGTTCCACCCCGAGAAGAGCCACCGCTTCGGGATGGACCTGCTGGAACGGTTCGTGCGGCTGTGAGGGGAAGGAGAAAATACAGTTTGAAGTTTGGAGTTTGAAGTGAATGTTCAACATGAAAATATATAACATGAGACACATAGAATAAATTTTCAAACTTCAAACTTCACTATGGCCCTTCCGCGCGTCATGCCGTGCCTGCTCTACGACGGCGCGGCCCTCGTCAAGACGGTCCGGTTCCGGAAGCCGGCGTACGTCGGCGACCCGGTCAACGCCGTCAAGATCTTCAACGAGAAGGAGGTCGACGAGCTCGTCGTGCTGGACGTCGCCGCGGCGCGGCGCGGCACCGGGCCGGACCTGGCGATGGTGCTCCGCGTCGCCTCGGAGTGCTTCATGCCGTTCACCTACGGCGGCGGCGTGCGATCGGTCCGCGACGTCGAGGCGCTCGTCGCGCGCGGCGTCGAGAAGGTGATCGTGAACACGCTGCTGCTGCGGTCGCCGGCGGTCGTGGCCGAGGCCGTCCGCGAGTTCGGCTCGTCGAGCATCGTCGCGTCAGTAGACTACCGGCGCGGGATCACGGGCGGTCTGCGCGTCCACTCGGCGTCCGGCGCGCCGGCCCCGCGCGACGTCGTGGCGCACTGCCGCGCCGCGGCCGAGGACGTCGGGGCAGGGGAGATCCTGCTCCAGAGCGTCGACCGCGACGGGACGTGGGCGGGTTACGACCTCGACACGACGCGGGCCGTCGCCGCGGCCGTCTCGGTCCCGGTCGTCGCGGCCGGCGGCGCGGGCTCCGTCGCCGACGTGCGCGCCCTCTTCGAAACGACACGCGCAACGGGTGCGGCGCTGGGTAGTATGGCCGTCTACCAGAAGCGCGGCATGGGCGTGCTCATCTCGTTCCCCGCGCGCGCCGCGCTGCTCGGCCCCGACGCCTGACATGTCCCGACCGCCCCAGCGCTGCACGCGCTGCATCTACGACGCCCGCATCCCGCGCATCACCTTCGACGCGGCCGGCGTGTGCTCGTACTGCCACCAGTACGACGAGATGGACCGGCAGTACCCGACCGGGGCCGCGGGCCGGGCCGTGCTCGAGGCGCACGTCGCCGCGGTCAAGGCCGCCGGGCGCGGCAAGCCCTACGACGTCGTGATCGGCGTCTCGGGCGGCTGCGACTCGTCGGCGATGGTCCACCTCGCGCGCGAGGAGTTCGGGCTGCGCGTGCTCGCGGCCCACTTCGACAACACCTACAACTCGCGCATCGCCGTCGAGAACATCGCCGCCGTGCTGGACCGGCTCGACGTGGACCTCTACACGCACGTCGTGGACACGGCCGAGATGCAGCGCGTCACCCGGAGCTTCTTCCGCGCCTCCGTGCCCGAGATCGACACGCCGACCGACCTCGCCATCGCGACCGTCCACTACATGGCCGCGGCCAAGTTCGGCGTCCGGACGATCTGGGAGGGCCACTCCTTCCGGACCGAGGGCATCTCGCCGCCGGGGTGGTTCTACATGGACGCGAGGTACGTCCAGCAGATTCACAAGCGCTACGGCGAGGGCTCGATCCGAGGGCTGCCGATGCTCTGGATGAGCCGCTGGATCCGGTGGATGGTGGTCAACCGGATCAAGAAGTTCCGCCCGCTCTACTTTCTCGACTACGACAAGGAGGCGTCCAAGCAGATGCTCGCCGAGACGTACGGCTGGCAGTGGTACGGCGGGCACCACATGGAGAACCGCTCGTCGACGTTCGTCAACAACTACTACCTGCCGGTCAAGTTCGGGATCGACCTGCGGGCGTCCGAGCTCTCGGCGCTCGTCCGCGCCGGGCTCGTCACGCGCGCCGACGCCCTCGACCGCCTCGCCGAGCCGAAGCCGTTCGACACCGGCATCCTCGACGAGATCAAGCAGCGCGTCGGGTTCACGGACGACGAGTGGGCGGCGGTGATGGCG
>JAYWIE010000463.1:0-2455 GCA_043789155.1 Rubricoccaceae bacterium
AGCCGTCGCGTTGTGGTGGCATCTTGCCACGCTCCGTCCTCCGCCCGCCGATGCGCCTCGCTCTCGCCCTCCTCGCCCTGATGACCGCCGCGCCCGTGCGGGCGCAGTGGTCGCCCGCGCCCGCGCCCGTCCGCGCCGCGCGCGGGATGGTCGTCTCGGCCGAGCGCCACGCCTCCGAGGCCGGCGTCGCCGTGATGCGGGCCGGCGGCAACGCCGTCGACGCCGCCGTCGCGACGGGCTTCGCGCTCGCGGTCACGTTCCCCGTCGCGGGCAACGTCGGCGGGGGCGGCTTCATGGTCGTCCGCTTCCCCGACGGGACGGCCACGACGCTGGACTACCGCGAGACGGCCCCGGCGGCGGCCACGCCCGGCATGTTTCTGGACTCGACGGGCGCGTTCGTGCCCACGCGGAGCCAGGTCGGCGCGCTCGCGGCCGGCGTGCCGGCGTCCGTGGCCGGGCTCGTCCACGCCCAGCAGACGTGGGGCCGCCTGCCGCTCGCCGACGTCCTCGCGCCGGCCGTGGCGCTCGCCGAGCGCGGATTCCCACTCTCGCGCGTCGAGGCCGCCCGCTTCAACTCCGCGCGCCCGCTCTTCGCGCAGTTCCCGAGCACGGCCGCGGCCTTCGTCCCGGCCGCGCCCTACGCCCCGGGCGACACGCTGCGCCAGCCGGCCCTCGCCGCTGTGCTCCGGCGCGTCCAGCAGCGCGGCCGCGACGGCTTCTACGACGGCGAGACGGCGCGCCTCATCGTCCAGGAAATGGCGCGCTCGGGCGGGCTCGTCACGATGGAGGACCTCGCCGGCTACCGGCCCGTCGAGCGCGCGCCGCTCGTCGGGACGTACCGCGGCCACCGCGTCATCGCGATGGGCCCGCCGTCGTCCGGCGGCGTCGCGCTGCTCCAGATGCTCGCCTCGGTCGAGCCGTTCGACGTCGCCGGGATGGGCTTCAACAGCAGCGCGACGGTCCACCTCATGGGCGAGGCGATGCGCCGCGCGTACGCCGACCGCGCCGAGTGGCTCGGCGACCCCGCCTTCGCCGATGTCCCCATCGCGGGCCTGCTGGACTCGGCGTACGTCGCCGGCCGGATGGCGACGTTCGACCCCGACCACACGACGCCCGACGTCACGCCGGGCGCGCCGGGCGCTGCTGTGCCGGGCCGCGACGCCGCGCGCCACGAGTCCGACCAGACGACGCACGTCTCGGTCGTCGACGGGCAGGGGATGGCGGTCTCGACCACGACGACGCTCAACGGGGCCTACGGCTCGGGCCTCGTCGTCGGCGGGGCGGGCTTCCTGCTCAACAACGAGATGGACGACTTCGCCGCCGCGCCGGGCGTCCCGAACCAGTTCGGGCTCGTCGGGAGCGCGGCCAACGCCGTCGCGCCAGGCAAGCGCATGCTCTCGTCCATGACGCCGACGGTCGTCGAGGGCCCGGACGGCCAGCTGCTGCTCGTCGTCGGCTCGCCCGGCGGCGGGCGCATCATCACGACCGTCTTCGAGGCGGTCCTGAACGTCGTCGACCACGGCATGACGGTCGCCGAGGCCGTCGCCGCGCCGCGCGTGCACCACCAGTGGCGGCCGGACGTCCTCTTCGCCGAGCGCGGCGCGCTCGCCCGCGACGTCGCGGCGAACCTCCGCGCGCGCGGCTGGGCGGTCACGGAGCAGGTGGACCGCTGGAGCCGCGCCGACGCCGTCCTGGTCTCGTGCGACGAGCAGACCGCCGCGACGGACCCGTCCGGCCTCGCGCAGACCGTCACGGCGACGGCCGGCTGCATGCTCCTCGGAGGGGCCGACCCGCGAGGCGAGGACGCCGCCGTCGGGTTTTAGAGCAGGTCGCAGATGTTCGCAAGCCGAGCGGATGCTCATCCAGGACGTCCCCTTTCCCTCGGGACCCAGGCAGGGGTAGGTCGTTCGGCGAGCGTCTTTCCCACGCGCCTTCCTTTCTACACCGTCATTCCCGCGAAAGCGGGAATCCAGAGTCAACGAGCAGGTGCGTGATCGGTACTCTGGATTCCCGCGTGCGCGGGAATGACGGTGGTTGGGTATGGGTGGCAATACCTGACCCCTGTCAGCCTCGGGACCGGAGTACTCGCCGGGTAAACCCGGACCTGACCGGAGAGACAGGGTGAAGGGTCGGTTTGCGAGCAACCATGACCGACGCCAGCCGCGAGGGCTCCACGCGGAGTCCTGCCCGCCGCGCGTTGTCCCGCTCCACACACGCCCCCACCGATGCGCCCCCTGTCGCTGCTTTTAGTCCTGTTGCTCGCCGGCTGCCGCACGGCTGCCGTACCCGAGGCTCCCGGCGCACCTGCCCCGTCGGCCGAGCCCGTCCCGCTGGTCCTCGTCTCGTTCGACGGCTTCCGCCCGGACTACCGCGCGCGCGCCCTGGCGCTCGGCCGTCGCCCAGAGTGGCTCGCCGCCCCACCACCGCGGGTCCGTGACGGCGTCGCGGTTGCCGA
>JAYWIE010000464.1:0-2451 GCA_043789155.1 Rubricoccaceae bacterium
CTCTTCCGATCTCATCCCCCATCCCCCATCCCCCATCCCCCATCCCCCATCCCCTACCCTGCCTCGGCCCAGAAGCGGTAGAGCGGCCACAGCTCGAGCTGCGCGTCGATGCCGGCCGTGACGAGGTCCGGGCCGAGCGCGAGCAGCCGGTCCCGGCCGATGCGGCGCGAGAGCCAGATGCCCCTGGCGCGGGCGAAGCCGTCCGGGAGCGCGTCGAGCGGCTCGGTCGCCTCGGGGTAGCCCTCCGGCTTGGTGACGTGCGGCGCGAAGGCGAGGCGGTAGCCGCGGCCGAGCAGGCCGTTGATCAGCCGGAGCCCGGCGGGGTCGTCGAGCGTCCGCTCGCGGGCGGCGTGGAAGAGCGCGCCCGAGTAGTCGCCGGCGTAGAGCGCCCAGCGGAAGCCGTCCGGGTAGACCGAGTGCGAGAGCTGGACGTCCGTGAGGCGCTTGCGGCCGGTGCGGTAGAACGCCATCCAGAGGTGGTGGTGCGAGCCGCCGGCCCCGAAGTCGTTCTTGAGGATGCGGCTGAAGACGCCTTTCTCAGTTTCGACGGGCAGGCCGTTCGGGATCACCCAGTTGACGGCGAGGTCGTCGCGGTAGCGCTTGAACGGGACCTCGACGTCCGCCTTCAGGACCGCCTTTTCGGTCCTGTACTGGCCGATGTGAGGGTCGGCCTTGAGCCGCGCGAGCGCGTCGAGGCCCGCCTCGGGGAAGCCGGCGAAGGTGAGGTCCGGCGGGTCCGCGCGGCGGTCCGGGCACTCGGGCAGGCCCACGTCGTGCAGGCCCGCCTCGGGCGGACCGGCGTCGGGAAACGGCGGCGTCACATCCCGGCGCGGCCTTCGAGGGCGCGGCTGAGCGTGGCCTCGTCGGCGAACTCTAGGTCGCCGCCGATGGGCAGCCCGCGCGCGATGCGCGTCACGACGACGCCGAACGGCGCGAGCAGCTGCGAGACGTAGTAGCTCGTCGTGTCGCCCTCGACGTTGGGGTTCATGGCGAGGATGACCTCGCGGACCGGCACGCGGTCGGGCGCGTCGTGGCCCATGTCGTCCGACGGCTCGCTGACGACGGCCGGCGCGAGCGAGGTCGCGACGCGGGCGACGAGCTCGCGGATGTGCAGGTCGTCCGGCCCGACGCCGTCGAGCGGCGAGATGGCCCCGCCGAGGACGTGGTAGAGGCCGCGGAAGTCGCCGGTGCGCTCGAGCGCGAGCACGTCGCTGGGCTCCTCGACGACGCAGATGATGGCGCGGTCGCGGCGGGCGCTCTGGCAGACCGGGCAGGGGTCGTCGTCGGTGACGTTGAAGCAGACCGAGCACTGCTTGACCTTGTCCTTGGCCGCGACGAGCGCGCGCGCGAGCTCGACGACCTCCTCGCGGGGCATCTTGAGCACGAACGCGGCGAGGCGCTGCGCGGTCTTGCGGCCGACCGTCGGCAGCTTCGAGAGGTGCTCGACGAGCGCCTCGACGGTCTCGGACGTTAGATGCATCGGGTGGCAGGTGTACAGGTGGGCAGGTTACAGGTGAGGGGTGACACGGATCAGACACCTGCCACATGACACCTGATCACGTGCCACTCACAACCCGAGCGCGCCGAGGTCCATGCCGGGTGGGAGCATCGAGGCCGCGGCGGCCTGCATCCCCTGCGCCTTCAGCGCCTCGGCCTGCTCGAGCGCCTTGTTGACGCCGGCGACGACGAGGTCCTCGAGCATCTCGACGTCGGCCTTGTCGACAGCCTCGGGGTCGATCTTGACCGAGACGAGGTGGCCGGTGCCGTTGGCGACGACGGTCACCATGCCGCCGCCGGCCTCGGCCGTGACGGTCTGCTCGGCGAGGCGCGCCTGCGTCTCGGCCATCTGCTGCTGCATGTCGGCCATCTTGCCGAAGAGGTCGGCCATGTTGGGCTGGTCCATTCTAGGTTATCAGGTTACAGGTGAACAGGTGGCAGGTGAGATGCGGCGTGAGCCTACGTGTCACCTGACACGTGCCCACCTGCCACCCCTACTGCCAGACGATCTCGGCACCGAAGCGCTCGAAGAGCGCGCGGACGACCGGGTGCTCGTGGCGCATCGTTTTGAGGCGCTCGAACGGGTCCGACGTCGCTGCGGGTTCCCGGCCGCGGCCGGCCACAGCCGCGACGAAGCGCAGCGGCGGGGCTGCCTCGCCGAGGAGCACCGACAGCGCGGCCTGCACCTCGGCCGCGTGCTCGGTCGCGACGGCGACGGCGAGCGCGTCGGCGAGGGCCACCTCGACGGCCCCGGCGTGGACGCGCACGACGTCGGCCCCGGCGAGGAACGACGCGAGGCGGATGCGCTGCTCGCCGCGGAGCGCGGCGGCGAGCGCGGCCCACTGCTCGCGGATGCGCCCGAGCGACGACGCGAACGGGTCGGCGGCGGCCGGCGCGCCGCTCGCGAGGCCCCCTCCGAGGCCCGGTGCCGGGCCGGAGTGGCCGTCGCCCGAC
>JAYWIE010000465.1:0-35795 GCA_043789155.1 Rubricoccaceae bacterium
GTTCTCGGTGGCGCAGGCCTCGGCCGGAGGCCTCGCCGTCGACGGGCAGGCGCTCCGGCTGGGGGCGGAATACATCCCGCTGGCCGGCAGCGCGGCCGGCACGGGCACGGGCACCGCGCGCGCGGTGCGTCAGGCCGCGTCCGGCGGCGACGAGGTGCTGGTCCTTCACGCTCCGCCGGCGCGCACCTACCCGCTCGCCGACAGCATCGCCGCCGCGCTGACGCCGTCGACGCGCGCCGTCGTCGTGATCGACTCGCTGCTGCCGGCGTTCGGCGGCAACCGGTTCCGGTCGTCGGTGCCCGTCCTCGCCGTCCGGGCGGCTGCGTGGCCGGGCGGCGCGCGCTCGGTGCGGTTCGCGCTGGAGGGGCAGGCCGAGACGCCGCTGAGGAGCACCGACATCATCGGGGCCGTCCGCGGCACGGCCGTTCCGGACTCGTTCCTGGTCGTCACCGCGCACTTCGACCACCTCGGGCGCGTCCGCGATGCGTTCGGCCGAGCGCCGGTCCTGTTCCGCGGGGCCAACGACAACGCGAGCGGCACGGCCATGCTCGTCACGCTCGCTCGCGAGGTCGCCCGGAGGCCGCTCCGCTACACCGTCGTCTTCGCCGCGATGGGTGCCGAGGAGGTCGGCCTGATCGGCTCGACGGCGCTCGCGGAGCGCCCGACGTGGCCGCTCGACCGGACCCGCTTCCTCGTCAACCTCGACATGATGGCCGGCGGGCCGGCGCTCTCCGTGTTCGGCGGAACGGACCATCCGGCGGAGTTCGCCCGGCTCCAGACGCTGCTCGCGCAGGTGGGCGCACCGGCGGCCTCGCCGCGCGACCAGCGCCCGAACTCGGACCACTGGCCGTTCGTGCAGCGCGGCGTCCCGGCCTTCTTCCTCATCTCGGGCGGTGGCTTCCCGCAGCCCTACCACAACATCGGCGACGTGCCGGAGACGCTGGCGTGGGACGCGTGGGAGATGCTCTACGGCGTCACGAGCGGCCTTCTCCGGACGCTCGACGGCACCCCGTCGGCCAGCACGCGCTGAGACCCGCGGCGATTCGGGTCAGTGCGCGGGGTTCAGGAGGGGAGAGGGCACCGAGTCGTCCCCGGTCTGCATCGTGTTGAAGTCGAGCACCCGCCGGAGCGCGCCGTGGCGGAGGACGATCCGGCCGTCGTCGCGGGCGGCCTGCATGAACGGGCCGTCGTAGAGCGGCCACGCGGCGTAGTCCACCGGCTCGCCGTCGATGCGCGGCACGGTGCCGTAGGCCGCGTCGATCGTGACGCCGCGCAGCGTGGTGAACCGGACGGTCGGGACGGGCGACGTCTCGATCACCAGCGGGAGCGCGCGGATGACGTCGCGGAACGCGTCTGCCGTGGCGTAGGCATCGGCCGGGGCGACCTGCACGACGGCGCCGTTCTGCAGATGCGGGCTGTGCAGCCGGCGGTCGCCGCCCGGCTCCGGCTGCCACGTGTAGGGTGCGAGGGGGAAGTACGCGATCCGCGCCCCGCCACCTCGCGCGGTGATCCAGCCCGAGGCGTCCTCGTGGACCTCCTCCAGCGTCCGCGAGAAGTAGCCGCTGACGTGCGGGAAGCGGACGCCCGGTGGGATGTCGTAGAGCGCGACGAGCGCGTCCTCGTGCTGGACGACCTGCTGGTACGGAGAGCCGCCGGTCCACTTGCCCGGCGTGTCGTACGTGCCCTTCAGGTGGTCGACCATCGCCTGCACGAGCAGCCGCGGCTCCTCGGCGAAGTACATCCCCATCTCGTGCGCGTCGGAGTAGGGGTGGAGCGCGAAGAGGACGTTGAAGCCTTCGTGCGGGTCGGCCGTGGCCCACTGCACCTCCCACGTGTGCTGCTGGATGGGCTGCAGCAATCCGCCCTGGACGGAACCAACGGCGTAGGCCGGGCTCATGAAGGCGGTCTTGTAGACCGGCGCGTCGGCCTCGGGGCCGTAGCGAATCCGGTGGCGCGTCCGCTTCAACTCGCGGTGGACGTACGGCGCCTCGCGGTCCGTCGCCATCCGGGTGACGACCTCGGGCGGGCGGTAGCCACTGAGCGCAAGGTAGAGCGCCGTGCCGTGCGGCCGGTATCCGGCTCGCGGGAGCACGACGTTGACAGCGTCCGGGCGGAACGGCGTGTTGCCGAAGAGGAGCCAGGCGAAGCTCGTGCTCCCGTTCTTCCAGCGCTCCAGCGTCGGCTCTGGATAGACTCGGCTGAAGGCACCGGCGTAGAGCCCGTTAAGCGTGTCCGCAGCGAAGTCCGAGATCAGGAGGTCGAGCAGCATCTCGGCGCGGCGGCGCATCTCCGGGGCGTCGGCGAAGGCGTAGAGCAGCGCGAGCGGCGCGAGGAAGAACGGCAGGTAGTGCGGCGAGTCGAACTCGCCTTGCCCGCGCGTCACGGTGAGGCGGGTCCAGTGGCGGAGGTAGTCGTCCGTCTCGGCCATGTTCTCAGCAGCGCTGCGGCCGTTGAACCACGTCTCGGCCGGGCTGTCCGGGTCGAGCTGGCAGGCGAGGTACAGCGATGCGTGGTACATCGCCCAGTGGTTCTCGGTGTCGCCGCGGTAGGGCGTGGTGGTGCGCCAGAGGTCCCGCATCCGGGCCAGCACGTCCGCCGGCAGCCGCTCGCGGCCGACGTGCTGGACGAGGGTCATCGGGAGCATCCAGAACATGTCCCCGTGCGGCTCGGCGAGGTGCGACTCGAGCAGCGGGAGCACGCGGTCGAGCGGGTCGCCGCGGCGGAGCCTGGCGGCGACCTCGATGTGGTCGAGCCGGGGAGTGCCGACGTCCTCGCGGTCAGCGTAGTGGTCGAGCAGCGCGGTGCACCGGTCGCCGTAGGTGGAGCCGGCCGGGTCGGTCAGGATGGACGACGTCATGGCGTGGCGGGGGGCGGCGTCCAGACGAGGCGGCGAACGGTCGCGTCGGGCAGGCCTGCCGGGAGGGCGGGGGCGTCGCCGTCCACGACGAACACGCCGGTCTCGGACGTCCCGACCCAGAGACGGCCGGGCACGACCGGGTCGAAGGCGAGGGACATGACGGTCGGGCCGGAGGGCGCGAGCGGCCGGTGCTCCCACGATGCGCCGCCGTCGGCGCTGAGGAGCAGGCCGGTTCTGTACCCGGCGGCAGCCATGCGGCGCGGGTCCGCAGGATCGAGGGCGACGGCGTAGACGACGACGTCTCCGGCCGTGACGCAGGTCCATGTGTCGCCGTTGTCGGTAGACCGCCAGGCACCGGCACCGTCGGTGCCCAGCAGCCACGTCGCCGGCTCCGACGCGCTCTGCACGACCGACCGGACCGGCGCGCGAGGCCCGACCGCCGTCCACGGGACACGCCCGGCGTCGGTGCGAAACAGCCCGGCCTCCGTCCCGACGATGAGGTGCTCCGGCGCGGCGACGTCGGGGACGACGACCGTGGTGAACCGGGCGTTCAGGCCGCCTACGTCGGTGGGGGAGGGGCACCACGTGTCGCCCGCGTCGTCGGAGCACCAGAGGCCGTAGGCCGTGGCCGCCCAGAGGCGGTCCGGCGCGTGCGGGTCCAGGGCGATGTCCAGCACCTCGGTCACGCGCCAGTCGGTCGTGACGCGCCACGACGCGCCGCCGTCGCGGGAGCGGAGCACGCCGTTGCCGCAGGCGAGGACGATCGCGCGAGGCGACGCGGCGAGGCCGAAGCAGCGCACATTCGTCCAGCCGCGGTGCTCCCAGACGTCTCCGAAGCGGACGTAGAGGCCGCTCGCGGCATTGGCCTCGCCGACGACGTAGCCGCGCGATTCGAGGATGGCAGCATGAAGGACGGGTGGCGGCATCGGTGTTTCCTCGACGGTCGTCTGGTGGAGCGGCCCTGGTCTGCACCGGCCTCAGAGTACGCATCAGGGCCGGTTCGTGGCCCGGCTCGCCGGTGCGGCCGCCCGGATCCAGTCGACGCGCGCGCCAATCGCGCAGCGCCCGGTTGCCGCAGTCTCCGCGCCCGTGCTACCATGGCCCGTTCCGCGGCACGCGCCGCTCCGCTGCAGAACCAGGCCCCACCGAACCATGGCGACAAGGCTCCGGACACTCTTTTCTGCGACGCGTGGTGTGCTCGTCCTGCTCATCTTGTGCGCCGGGTGCCAGGGCGGGCGGCCCGAGACGACGGGCGGGCGGAAGCCGCTCCGCCTGTTCATCATGTTCATCAGCACCCAGCAGGCGGACTTCTTCCACTGGGCCGAGGCGACGTACGAGGCGGAGCACCCGGACGTGGACGTCATTGTCGAGCAGTTCCCGGGGAGCTCGCTCAAGGACTTCGAGATCAAGCTCCGCCTCCGGTTCAGCAGCCACCAGGAGCCGGACTTGCTGCTGGCCGCCGACAACGTCGTCGCGCCGCTCGCCCGCTACGGCCTTCTCTCCGAGGCCCCAGGCTACATCGCGCAGATGGTTCAGGACAACAGCCTGAACGAGATGGTCCGCCAGGCACCGCGTATCGACGGCACGCTCTACGGGATCTCCAGCGACGCGGCGTGGCAGGTGCTGTACTACAACAAGGCGATGTTCCGCGAGGCGGGCCTCGACCCGGAGCGCCCGCCGCGGACGTGGGCCGAGCTCCTCGACGATGCCGACCTGCTCACGGTCCGGCACCCAGACAGCACCGTCGTGCGCGCCGGCCTCTCGCTTCGCAAGACCGGCTTCATGGCAGGCACGGCCGAGAAGTGGTACTCCTTCCTCTACTCAGCCGGCGGCCAGCCGTTCAGCGAGGACGGTACGCGCGCGACGTTCAACTCACCCGCCGGGCACGCCGCGCTCGACTTCTACCGGTCCGTCCTGTTCGACCGCCACATCGACTCCGTGACGCATGAGGGCGACCAGCAGGGCTTCGGCCAGGGCCGCGTCGCCATGTTCTACCGCGAGATCCATGTCGCGCGCTGGCTCAAGGACAACTATCCTGACCTCGAGTACGGGGTGGCTCCGCTCCCGGCGCTCGAGACGTCGATGAGTGCGGGAGGGACGTACATGTACGCCGTCAGCAAGGCGTCCGGGCACCAGGACGAGGCGTGGCGGTTCATCCAGTTCCTGATGCAGGACGAGGCCTACGGCCGGTACGTCTCCATCGGAGGCATCCTGCCGTTGACGCGCTCCATCGCCAGCCGCGAGCCGTTCGCGTCGGACACGCTGATGCAGGTCTTCCTCAGACAGCCGGCGCGTACCGCAGGCTCGTTCCCGATGGTGTCGCGCGCCTCCGACGTCGTGGGCGGCTACATCGAGCAGTTCGTCTACGGCCGCATCAGCGAGGACGAGATGCTCAGCCGCGCCGAGCGTGACGTGAACGCGGTCCTCGCGCCGAACCGCCGACCCGCCGCAGAGGCTGCCCCCACGAGACGCGCTCCGGTAGCAATGGTGCCCTGAGACGTCCGTTCAGTATCGACGGGCCTGCGTCCTGAGACGTCTCGGGGGGACCCGTCCCGCCTGGCCGCGCAGCGACGGTACGGGCCGGCGCGCTCGGCCGCGGCGCGCTCCCCGCCTGCGGCGGGGCAGGCTCGGAGCGCGCCCTACCGGGCTGGCGCTCTTCAGTGAGCACGTCGGGGGGTTAGGGACGTCTCGCCGAGGCGTTCGCGGACCGACCGGCCATCGGGAAGAGTGCTGCCGGAGACGGCATTCCCCGGCGCGAAGCCGTCGGAGGGGTGCGCGCGAGGACCGTGCCAGCGCGACACGTCACCGGGGCCGACGGCGCAGAGGCAGCATCCCTCCGGCACGCCGATGAGCGCTGGCGGCGCAGCGTGGTCCTGCGAACGCCCTGCCTCGGCTGCGGGGTACATGCAAGCACGGGCAGGCAGACCGTGGCCCGGCGATCGTTCTGTGAAAGAATCGCCCGATCCTATTGACAGTCTCGTGAAAAACCGGTACCGTCTAGTAGACAAAACGCCGTTTCACAATTGGAACAGGAAGGCCGCTACATCATCCCCTCGCTCGACCGGGCCATCAAGGTGCTCGGGGTGCTCGCACACGAGCCCCAGGGGACGACCCTCGCCGACCTGGCTCGCAGCTCAGGGATTCCCAAGAGCACCCTTTTCAGGATTCTCGTGACTCTCCAGAAGCACCACTGCGTCGTTCTCAGCCCAGACGGCCGGACGTTCCGGCTGGGCTCCCACCTCTGGGAGCTGGGCAGCCGCTTCGCCGACCAGTCGGACCTGTTTCGCGTCTCCGAGCCCTACATGACGGCGCTCGCCGACGAGTGTGGCGAGACGGTCTTCCTGAGCAAGCTCGAAGACGGGGAGGTGGTCTACCTCCGGCGGATCGAGAGCCCCAAGTCCATCGCGGCCGTCAAGAAGCTCCAGTCCCGCGCGCCCGTCCACTGCACCGCGACCGGCCGCGCCCTGATCGCCTGGCTCCCGGCCCTCGAGATCGACGCCATCCTCGACCAGCGAGGCGTCGAGCCGTACAACGCCGCGACCGTCACGAGCCGCGTCGAACTGAAGGCGCTGCTCAGCGAGGTCCGCGACAACGAGTATGCGGTCGTCAACGGCGAGTTCAACGACGAGCTCCTGTGCGTGGCGGCACCTGTGCTGGACCATCAGCGCCGCCCGTCCGCGGCCCTCACGGTGGCGATGCTGTCGGCCCAGGTGTCAGACCGCGCCGCCATCGATGCGGTCTGCGTCGCCGTTCAGCGCGCGGCCCGCTCCCTCTCCCGAGAGCTTGGGGGGGGCGACCCCCTTCGGCCAGCGAGCGCCCCGGCGCTCACTGCCGGCGGTGCCTAGCCGCACGTAGAAAGACGGCCACGGCTCCTCACGGCCATGTGGAACGGAAAGCACCGGCACCGCTCGCCGGGCTTTTCGCGCACCATGTCCTCATACACGCTCACCCGACACGAGAAGAGGCCATCCCATGAGCACAGCTATTCCCCGGCGGTTCCTAGTTCTACTCGCGCTCGTCCTGCTCTCGGTAGCGCTTCCGCGCACGGCCGCCGCGCAGAGTGGAAAGCTGTCCGGCGTGATCACCGAAGCCGCGACGGGTCTCCCGCTCCCCGGCGCGACCGTCCGGCTCGACAGCACGCAGCTCGGCGGCCTCGCCGATGAGCAGGGGCGCTACAACGTCATCGGCATCACGCCGGGGACGTACTCCGTCCGCGTCTCGTTCATCGGGTACACGACGAAGGTCGCCCGGATCCGCGTCGTGTCCGCCGTGACGACCTCCTACGACGTCACCCTCGACGTGTCGACCGAGGAAGGAACCGAGGTGGTGGTGGTCGCCACCCGGCCGGTGGTCGACCAGAACCAGACGACGTCGCGAGCGCTCGTGACCGGAGAAGAGATCGAGCGGCTGCCCGTCACGACACTCCAGGAGGCGATTTCGCGCACGTCGAACGCCTACGACGGCTTCATCCGAGGCAGCCGACGGTCTGAGACGCGCACGATCATCGACGGCGTCGATGTGAGCGACGCCCTCAACCAGGCGACGACTGGCGGGACGATCGCGGGCAACACGTACAACAGCTCCAACCGCTTCAACCAGTCCAATGCCAGCCTGTTCACCCTCAGCCCGGACGGCGTCGAGGAGGTGACGGTCAACACGGGCGCGACGGGTGCCGAGTATGGCGCCGCGACGGGCGGCGTCGTCGCGATCACGTTGTCTGAGGGGCGCGGCCCCATCCGCGGCAACGCCTCGTTCCGCATCGCTCCGTCCATCGGGCGGCCCGGCCCGGACTCGCTCGGCTTCTACGGCGACGGCGACATCTACCTCCGGGAGCGGGACGAGCGGATCGCGGCCAACAGCCCCGCGGCCAGCCTCTTCACGTGGACGCCGGACCGGTACACGACCGGCCAGCCGGAGATGGACGCGCGCCTCTCGCTTGGCGGCTCCATCACGGACCGCATCAGCTTCTTCGCGACAGGGCAGGCGTTCCAGACGAATGGCTACCAGCCCAACGAGTTCTCGCGCCGGCTCAACGGCCAGCTCAAGACCACCGCCAGCCTGACGTCCAGCACGCGGCTGAGCCTGCTCGGGATCGTCGAGGACCGCGGCCTCTGGGGCAACTGGAACAACCGGAGCTACAGCGACTTCTGGCGCTTCAACCTCGAGGGCCTCGCGCAGAACGACGGCGGCAGCTACCTCGGCTCGGCGCGCCTCACGCAGATCCTCTCGGCGAGCTCCTTCATGGAGGTCCAGGCGTACCGCACCTTCAAGCGGAACCGCTTCGGCTACGTCGACGACAACAACAACGGCTTCTCCGAGCAGGGCGAGCAGGGCTCCTTCATCGACTTCACGAACCCGGAGACCATCGCCCGCTACGTCGGGGTCGGGAGCGACCACTCGCGGATGTTCTTCGAGAACATCTCCGACGCCTACTCGAGCACCGGCCTCACGCTGCCGAGCGGCAGCCGCTTCAAGGCGGGCCAGCCGATGCCGTACTCCGAGGACGCCACGCAGGGCACCAACGCGGTCCGGGCCAACTACAACAACCAGGTCACTCCGAACCACTACGTCCAGGCCGGGACCGAGCTCAAGCTGTACTCCTTCCAGTATCAGCAGGTCTACGGCATCGACCAGACAGGTGCCAAGCTCAACGGTGCCCGCGAGCCCTACCAGCTCCAGGAGTGGGACCGCCACCCGTGGAACCTTGGCCTCTTCGCGTCGGACCGCATGGAGTATGGCGGCCTGATCGTCAACATGGGCTTGCGGGTCGAGTTCGCGAACCGGGACATGGAGGTCATCAACGACTACTTCCACCCGTTCCGCCGCGACACCGTCGAGGCCGGCATCGTGTACCAGGCGGCCCCCGACGGCACCGTGGCACCGCTGCTTAATGCCGCCGGCGAGCAGGTCGTGCGCCGGCTCGCCCGCAACGCCTTCGACCGCGGCGAGGCCGTCGCGACGGACGTCTTCTTCAACCCGAGCTTCGGCGTCTCGCACCCGATCGGCGAGACGGCCTCGATGTACTTCTCGTTCGCACGCAACAGCCAGCTCGTTCCCTACACGACGCTCTACCAGTACTACGACGGCAACAGCTCGAACAACCAGTTCTTTACGTACCAGAACCCCGAACAGGAGGCGATAACGGCGAACAACTATGAGCTGGGTGGCCAGTGGGAGTTCGCGCGCGGCTGGGGTCTGGACGTGAATGCGTACATGCGGAGCATCGAGAACTACGGCCAGGCCGTGCTCACGGCGACCAACCGCGCCGGGACGCCGAGCTTCGCCGGCGGCACCTACAGCTACGCCACGAGCGCCGGCTACGCCGACTCCCGCGGCATCGAGCTGGTCCTCCGCCGCCGCCCGCTCCGCCTCTCCCGCGGCGTCTCGCTGGGCCTGACGGGCTCCTACACGTTCTCGACCATCGAGACCTCGAACTTCGCCGGCACCAACGTCACCGGGTTCGTCGCACGGGACAGCAGCATGACGACGCTGCCGTTCGAGAACACCCAGGACTTCCGCAACTACCCGCAGGACGTGCGCGGCGGGGCCTCGACGCTCACCGGCGGCTACGGCAGGACGCACCGCTTCGTCCTTCGGTCGGTCGCAGCGCTGCCCTACGACGTGTCGCTCGGACTGACGAGCAACTTCGACAGCGGCTTCCTCTTCCCCCGGGCGATCGACGCCGACCCGCGTGACCGCGAGCTCCTCACGGGCCCGTCGAACTACCAGATCGACCTCCGCCTCGAGAAGCGGTTCGCCTTCACGAGCCGGTTCGGCCTCGACCTGTTTCTCGACGCGATCAACCTGACGAACCACCGCAACATCGTCGCCTACGACACCTCGACGCCGGGCCTCGCCCGCACCTTCGAGGAGACCGGAAGCCCCGGCCCCCGCCTCGTCCTGGGCGACGGGACGGCGCTCTACGGGCCTGCCCGCTCCTTCTACTTCGGGACGCGCGCCCGCTTCTAGTCCGGCCGCCTCTGGCCCCCTCTCCCTCAGATCGGTCCTGACATGAAAAACGTCTTGTTAAACGGCGTGCTCTCGCTGGCGGTGGTGGCTGGAGCCGCGATGCCCGCTGCGGCACAACGGCGAGACCGTCCGTCCACCGCGCTCCAGTACGCTGGCCGAAATGCGGCCACCACCGCGGGCGACGGCTACCTCGTCGGCGGAGACCTCTGGAACACGTTCAAGCCGGCCAACACGACCGAGGGCACGCGCCTCGGCAGCCCGTTCGCGCCCGTCGGCGGCGGCATCGTGAACCGCGTCCTGTTCGGGTCCCGCGCCAACTGGCAGGAGCCGACGGGCCTCTGGCCCTCGGGCTTCAACTTCACCAACTCGTTCCGCAACTCGGGCTTCATGGTGTTCCCGGTGTTCAAGAGCACCGGCTGGCCCGGGTACGGCCCCGGCAACGCGGTCCGTGCCCTGGACGGGAGCGCGGACACGCGAGGCACCGGCGGCACGAGCCGGTTCATGTTCGCCAGCTTCGGCCCCAACGTGCCCGGCGCCACCGACGCGGCGCGCAACTACAAGCGCCCGGCGCACTACACGGACGAGAGCCGGACGGAGCTCATCTACGAGGCCGGCTGGCCGACCACGGCCGGCATCGACTTCAAGGTCCGCGCGCGCCAGTACACGCCCAACACGCAGAACCTGAACGACTTCACGGTCCTCGAGATCTCGATGACCAACACGGGCATCGTGGACACGAACGGCGACGGAACGCCCGACGCCACCGGCAACGTCGTCGACGGCGTCTCGATGGGCCTCGACGTCACGGCCTCGCCCTCGATCGAGATCAGCACGGGCGGCGACCGCGGCTGTAACTGCATCGCCGCCGGCCGCACGTTCGGCTACGTCGGGGCCCCGGATGCGACAGGTGCCCCGTACAACCTCTGGGCGTGGTACGCCAACGTGCCGCCGACCCAGACGGCTGGCCGGACCGTCCCGGCCGTCGGGCGCCGCGCCTTCGGCATCAACAACCTGAACCAGCTCCAGGGCTACACGGACGTTTGGAACTCGATGAGTTTCCTCGGTGCCAAGCAGGGGGCGATCTCGGACAGCAACCTGCGCCTCATCTCGTCCGTGTCGCCGGACAAGTCGACGGCCTTCGGGACCCACCCCGTTGGGACCGGCCCGCAGCGCGGGTGGTACACCTCGGTCCAGTGGCAGGCCGGGCTCGCGAGCCTCTCCAACTCGGCCCTCGCCTTCCGCAACTCGACGGCGACGTGGTACGCGGACTACGGCAAGACCTCCAACGGCGGGAGCCGCCCCGTGAACCTGGCCCCGAACCCGGCCTTCTTCTCCGGCGGCTCGGCGGACGACATCACGACGTTCACCGTCGGCAACGCCGGCGCACGCCCGAACGGCGACTTCAAGTACGCCAACCAGGACCTCGGCGTGGCGAACGTCGAGCTGGCCCAGCCCGTCTGGGAGCCGGCCTGGAACCCGGGCGCGGCCAGCGGCGACTTCTACAACGGCACGGTCGGGTTCGCCCGCGAGTACACGTTCGGTGAGGCCGAGACGCAAGGCATCGGGCCGTTCCGGCTCGGCGTCGGCGAGTCGATGACTATCGTGTGGGTCGCCGCCGCCGGCTTCCGGCTCGAGGGCATCGCCGACGCCGTCGATGCTGCGCGCTGGGCGTGGGGCACCGGATGGGACGTGAGCACACGCCTCCCCGTACCGGCCGCTCCCGACCTCACGATCGAGAGCACGACCACGGGCACGGCGCTCGTCCGCTGGACCGACGTCAACAACGTCGCCGGCCGGCCCATCGACGGCTACAAGGTCTGGCGCTCGGCCCAGTACCGCCGCACGAACTGGCTCGACGCTGGGATGCGCCTCCAGGACCGGTACCAGGAGCAGCACGATCCGGGCCCGTTCCCGGCGACCCTGCTGGACCCGGTCAACCCCAACTTCGACGGCCTCAGCATCTTCCAGGGCGGCATTCAGGGCTCCTACCAGCCGGCCGAGTGGGGCACCTACGAGCTGCTCGCCAAGATCCCGCTGAGCGCGCTGGGCACCTACACGAATCCCAGTGGCGGGTACCAGTTCGCCTTCGAGGACACGGACTCGATCACGGGCTTCACCTACTGGTACTACGTGTCGGCCTACCGCGACGGTGCCTTCGTCGGGCCGCGCGGGCCGGTCGGCGGCGGTCACATCGAGTCGTCCAACATGAACCGGAACGGGCGCAACGCCCCCGATGCAACACCCGGCCAGATCGGCCTCGGCACGCAGTGGGGCGGGACGTATCCCTTCGCGATCAGCAGCGCGTTTTTCCCGCGGGCCGGGACGGTGGCCCTGAACAACATCGGTGCCGCCTTCACCGTGGTGCCGCCCGTGGCGCTGCCCGACCAGGTCGCAGACCTTATCACGGTGTCTCCGAACCCGTACAAGATCACCGGCCTCAACGACGTCCGTAACGACCCGGCGAGCCACTCGGTCAACTTCCTGAACGTGCCGGCGGACTTCACGCTGACGATCGTCGACGTCTCAGGCAAGCTCGTGTACCAGCGAGTGGTCGAGGGCGGTGCCAACGGACGCTTCAGCTGGGACCTGTTCTCGAAGGATGGGGTGGAGGTCTCGAGTGGTCTCTATCTCTACCACATCCAGTACGGCGACCGTAACGTCACCGGCCACTTCGCCATCCTGCGGTAGGCCGACCCCTCGGCCCCGCATCTCTACGCTACCGCTATGAACAAAGGACTGGCACTCTCCATCCTCCTGGGCAGCCTGGCCGCTATGCCCGCGCAGGCCCAGCGCAACGCCGGGCGCAACGGCGCGACCTTCCTCGAGGTCGGCGTCGGAGCGCGCGAAGTGGCCATGGGCTCGGCCGTGAGCTCCCTCAGCAACGACGCGAACCAGATCTTCTGGAACCCGGCGGGCACCGCCCTCCGGGACGACCAGCAGGCCAGCGCAGCGTTCTCCTACGGGAGCTGGATCGGCGACATCGGCTACACCGCCGTCGCGGCTGGCTACAACCTCGGCTCTGCCGGCACGGTCACGGCTGGCATCCAGGCCTTCGGCGTGAACGGCATCCCCGCGAACCGGCAGAACGGGTACGACGACCCGGTCCTCCAGGGGCAGGTCACGGACACGGAGACGTCGGAGACGTATGACTACCAGGACCTCGCCGTGAGCCTGACGTACGCGCGCACCTTCGCCGGCCGTCTCGCGCTCGGCGCGACGGCAAAGGTCATCAACGAGTCCGTCGACGGCGTCAGCGCGAGCGCGGTCGGGTTCGACTTCGGCTCCGTGTACAACATCGGGGTCAGCGACTGGAGGGTCTCCGCCCGGCTGAACAACCTGGGCACGAACATAACCTTCTACAACCAGCCGAACCCGCTCCCGCTCACGTTCACCATCGGGACGTCGATCTACCCGATCAACACCGAGCAGGTGCGCATGATGGTCGCGCTCGACGCCGTGAAGCAGCAGGACACGCAGCAGTTGTTCTTTGGCGGGACCGAGGTGTCGTTCTACGACCTCCTGTTCCTCCGCGGCGGCTACAAGTTCAACTACAGCGGCTCTTCCGATGGCGGCACGGCCGATCGCGACCCGATCGACACGACGATCGAGAACTACTCGCTCGGCGGGGGCATCCAGTACGTCATCGCCGACAAGCCGGTCGCCATCGACTACGCGTTCACGAGCATGGACATGTTCACGAACGTCCACCGCGTCTCGCTGCGGGTCGGCTTCTGAGTCTCTATCCCGCCGGCAGCGGCGGGTCTGGTCTCCTCCGGGTCACCCGAGTGACCTGCTCTCCCAGACGGGAGACTCTCCCAGACGAGAGAGGCCGAGAGGGGTAGATCTGTCTGAGCACCACCCTGTCGACAGATGCGGGTTGCAGCACGCGCTGCCCTCCGCGCACGTCTGGCCGTCCATTGTCCTCGCCGCGTTCGCGCGGCGAGCGATCACCAGCCTCTCAATCCAGTGATTCGCGTGTCGACCCCGTCGGGGACATGGTCGGCCCTCTGTGGCCGGCTGCTCGGGTTCCTCGGTGCGGACGTGATCCGCATGACCGTGGACGGGGCCGAGGTCTCCGGCTTCCGCAGCCCGGACTCTCCAGCGCTGTGGATCCGCGACCATTCGGACATCCTACGCGGCGGCGTCTACATGCACACGGACGTGCAGAGCGCCATCGACCTCTTCGCCGAGTACCAGTCCGCCAGCGGGCGGCTCTTCGACTACGTCACGACGGAGGCCGGGACTGAGCCGGAGAACTGGGAAAAGTGGGTGCGCGTCCCCGTCGAGGCGGACGTCGAGTACCGGTTCGTCAAGGCCGTCCATCTCGCGTGGCAGGCGACTGGGGACGACGCGTGGCTGGAGCGCCATCTCTCCGCCATGGACCGCGCGATGACGTACACCCGCACCCACCCGTGGCGGTGGGACGAGGAGCACGGCCTCGTCAAGCGCGCGTACACCATCGACACCTGGGACTTCGACTACACGGCCGGCCGGATGCCGTGGCTCAACTTCCAGATCACCCCGGACACCTTCTGGGGGATCATGCACGGCGACTCGAGCGGGTTCTACGAGGCCGCGCGGCTCCTGGCTGGCCACTACGAGCACCTCGGGCGCGACGCTGACGCGGCGCGCTGGACCGCCGAGGCCGAGGGCGTGCGGGAGCGGGCCAACGCGCTCCTCTTCAACGGCCGGTTCTACACCCACTTCCACACGCTCACGCCGGTCGAGATCGAGGGCGTGGACGAGGCCGAGCAACTCAGCCTGAGCAACCCGATGGCGATCACGCGGGGCCTCGCCACGCACGAGATCGCCGTCGCCGTGCTGCGCGAATACCGCCGCCGGCGCGAGACGACGGGCGCCTTCGCCGAGTGGTTCAGCATCGACCCGCCGTTTCCGGACGGGACGTTCGGCGACGAGCGGCAGGTCGCCGGGTCGTACGTCAACGGCGGCGTGCTGCCGCTCGTCGGCGGCGAGCTGGCGCGGGGCGCGTTCGAGCACGGCATGGAGACCTACGGCGTCGAGACGCTCGCGCAGTACGCCGCGATGGTCGCGGAGGCGGGGGAGACCTACCTCTGGTACTTCCCTGACGGACGTCCCTCGACCGTCGAGACGAGCACGAGCCCGAACGCGATGCCGACCGACGGCTGGGGCGCCTCGGCCATGCTCAACGGGCTCGTCGGCGGGCTGTGCGGCATCGAGGACCGTAGCCACTCGTTCCGCGACGTCCGCTGCTCCCCGCGTTGGGCCGCCGCGGGAGAGGACGACGCTGACGTCCGCGTCGAATACGAGGCGTCGGGTGCCGGCTTCGGCTACCGCTACACGCACGACGCATCGGCGCGGACGATCCGCGTCGAGATCGAGGCCAATGAGGCGACCGTGGACCTGCGGGTGCTGCTGCCGGCCGGCACGCAGCCCGTCGCCCTGAGCTGGGACGGCGAGCCCGTCACACCGACCGCCGACCGGGTCGAGCAGAGCGTGTACGCGGGCGCGCAGCGCCCGGTCCGCGCCCGCGCATCCGTCGAGGTGACGTATGGCGACGCATAGCCTCCCCTGGAAACGGCCCTCTGCGGAGACCAGGACGGCGTACGGGATGCTCGTCCCGACGCTCGTCTTCTTCGTCGTCTTCCAGTACTACCCGATCCTGAAAAGCATCGGGATCAGCTTCTTCGACTACGGCCTGCTCCGCCGCGACACGCCGTTCGTCGGGATGGCGAACTACGTCCGCCAGTTCCACGACCCGCTCTTCCTCGCGGCGATCCGCAACACGCTCGTCTTCGTCAGCGCGGCCGTCGTGATCGGCGTGATCCTGGCGCTCGCGCTGTCGGTGCTCGTCGAGCAGACGGGTCGCTGGGCCCAGTTCTACCGCACGCTCTACTTCATCCCCGTCGTGACGTCGCTCATGGCGACGTCGATGGTCTGGCGGTGGCTCTACGCCTCGAACGGGCTCATCAACTTCGGGATGGCCGCGATGGGCTTCGAGCCCCAGGCGTGGCTGCTGAGCGAGCACCTCGCGCTGCCGTCGCTGGTCGTGCTGACGGTCTGGAAAAACCTCGGCTTCGACCTCATCCTGTTCGTCGCCGCGCTGCAGGCCATCCCCGGCGACCTCTACGAGGCGTCCAGCCTCCAGGGCGCGACGGCCTGGCAGAACTTCCGCTACATCACGCTCCCGATGCTCCGGCCGATGGTCGTGCTCGTCGCCGTGACGGCCGTCATCCGGTCGTTCCAGGTGTTCACGATCGTCGTGGCGATGACCCAGGGCGGGCCCGTCAACGCGACGCGCAGCGTGGTCTACCACATCTACGAGCAGGGCGTCCAGTACGACGAGATGGGCTACGCCTCGGCGGCGGCCGTCATCCTGCTGATCCTCGTCGGGGTCGTCACCTTCTTCCAGCTCCGGCTGGACCGCGAACCCTGAGGTGCACCATGGTCGGACGCCGAGACATGCTCAAGCGCGCCGTGCAGGCAGCCGGCCTCGCCGCGCTGCCTCTGGTATCGGCTGCGGCTGAGACCCGCCCGCTCGTGCGGGTGCCGGCCGTGCGGCCGGCCGTGCGGCCGGCCGTGCGGCCAGCCGCGCTGCCGGCGGCCGCGGACCCGGACTACTGGGACCGCGTGCGCGACCTCTATCCGCTCACGCGCGAGCGGGCCTACCTCAACGCGGGCGGGCTCGGCCCCGCGCCGTACCCGGTCCTCGACGCCGTCGCGCGGCTGACGGCCGAGCTGCAGCGGATCTCCGAGCACGGGCACGAGCACATCGAGCCGGCGCGCGTCGCCGTCGCGGCGTTCCTCGGGGCGTCGCCGGCCGAGATCGCGCTCACGCGCAACGCGACCGAGGGCAACGCGACCATCGCCTCGGGCCTCGACCTGCGCCCCGGCGACGAGGTCGTCTTCGAGTCCCACGCGCACCCCGGCGGCTCGTTCGCGTGGATGAGCCGCCAGCTCAGCCGCGGCATCCGCGTCCGCACCTTCGAGCCTGACCCGACGAGCGCTGCCGGCAACCTCGAGCGCATCGCGGCGCAGCTCACGCCGCGGACGCGCGTGATCCAGGTCAGCCACGTCACGGCACCGACCGGCATCCGGATGCCGGTCGAGCAGATCGCGGTGCTCGCCCGCGACCGCGGCCTGTGGTTCCACATCGACGGCGCGCAGTCCGCCGGCATGATCCCCGTCGACCTCCACGCCATCGGGTGCGACTCGTACGCTACGTGCGGGCACAAGTGGATGGGCGGGCCGCACGGAACGGGTGCCCTCTACGTCCGCCAGGACCGTCTCGGCGAGATCATGCCGACCGAGGTCGGTGCCTACAGCGACGGCGGCGACGTCCGCCTGCCGGACCGGTTCTCATACGCCCCGACGGCCGTCCGCTACGAGCCGGGGACGCGCAACGCGGCCCTGGACGTCGGGCTGGCGGCGGCGGCGGCGTTCCAGACCGAGATCGGGACGGAGCGCATCGCCGCGCGAAGTCAGCACCTGGCGCACTACCTCCAGGGCCAGCTCCGCGAGATCCCGGGCGTCGAGATCCTGACGCCGGCCGACCCCGCGCTCTCCGCGGCCATCACGACGCTCCGGACCGCGCGCGTGCCGTACCGCGAGCTCGACGCGCGCTACCACGCGGCCGGCCTCCGCTGCCGCATCGTCGGTGAGCAGGGGATCGACGCCGTGCGCGTCTCGACCCACATCTACACCAGCGAGGCCGAGTGCGACCGCGTCGCCGACGCGACGCGCGCAGCCCTCGGCCAGCGCTAACCCACTGTGGCACACCTCCCGACCGTCCTCCCGGCCCTCCCGCAGCCGGCCCCGCGCCGGCGGTGGCGACGCCCCGCAGCCGGGAGCGTCGCGGTCCACGCCGTGCTGCTGCTCGGCGGCCTTGTCATGGTCGGGCCGCTCGTGTGGATGGTGCTCACGTCGCTCAAGACGTCCGCCAACGCGGAGGCCTTCTTCAACACGCCGCACCAGATCGGGGCTGTGCTCCGGAGCCTCTGGCCGGACCCGCTCACGCTGGACAACTACCGCGCGGTGTTCAGCGAGCGGCCGATGGGGCTCTACTTCCTCAACAGCGCCCTCTACACCGTCCTCCGCCTCATCCCGAGCCTGTTCCTCTGCTCGATGGCCGGCTACGTCTTCGCCAAGATGACCTTCCCGGGGCGGGACTGGATCTTCGGGGCCATCATCGTCACGATGATGATCCCGTTCCAGATCAAGATGCTGACGCTCTACGAGATGATGGTCCGCGCCGGCTGGGTGGACTCCTACTGGGGCGTCGTCGTCGTCGGGCTGATGGAGCCGCTGGGCATCTTCCTCTTCCGCCAGTCCATCCGCAACATCCCCGACGCACTGCTCGACGCCGCGCGCATGGACGGGGCCGGGCCGGTGCGGATCTATTTCAGCATCGTGCTGCCGCTCATCCGCCCGACGCTGGCGGCCTACAGCATCTTCCTGTTCATGTGGTCCTGGAGCGACTTCCTGTGGCCGCTGATCGTCATCAACACCGAGGCGCTCAAGCCGATCGAGGTCGGCATCCTGAGCTTCTCGGACCTCAACAATCCCGACTACGTCAAGATGATGGCCGCGGCGACGGTCGCCGTCGCGCCGGTCGTGGTGTTCTTCCTCTTCATGCAGCGCCAGTTCATCAAGGGCGTCACGCTCAGCGGGGTCAAGGGATGACGACGCCCCGCACCCTGTCTGTCGGCGTCGTCACGGACGAGATCTCGCGCGCGTTGCCCGAGGCGCTGGAGGCGGCGCAGGCGTGGGGCCTGTCCCGCGTCGAGCTCCGCGAGGGCGCGAGGCACCGCTTCCCGTACCTCGCGCCCGGCGAGTTCGCGGCCGTGGACGCATGGCGGCGGGGCGGGGGAGAGGTCACGGCCGTCTCGCCGGGCCTCTTCAAGGCGAGCGTGGCCGACTACGCGCGCCTCCGCCACGACCTCGACGAGGTGCTGCCGCGCTCGGTCGAGCGCGCCGCGCAGCTCGGCGCTCCGATGCTGATCGTGTTCGGGTTCGAGCGCGGCGCGGCCGAGCCGCCCGAGAACCGCCGCCGCGTGCTCTCCGCGCTGGCCGCGGCCGCCGAGCTGGCCGCCGAGGCGGGCCTGCTCGTCGCCGTCGAGAACGAGCCGGGCTTCTGGGTGGACCATCCCGAGGCGTCGATGGAGCTCATCCGGGAGGTGGACCACCCGGCGCTGGGGCTCAACTGGGACCCCGCCAACCTGCACTGGGGCGGCCGCCGCCCGACGCCCGCCGACGTGCGGACGGTCGCGCCGGCCCTGCTCAACGTCCACGTCAAGGACTACGGCGCGGGCCGGCCGGAGGCCCCGTGGTGGCCGGTCGGCGCGGGCGAGACGCCGTGGGCGTCCCTGCTCGGCAGCCTCCTCCGAGACACCGGCATCGGCGCGGTGACGCTCGAGACGCACTGCGACCCGCCGGCCGAGTCGTCCTTCGCCAGCCTCGCCGCCCTCCGCCGCCTCATCGCCGCCGCCGAGGTGTCGGCCGCCGAGGTGTCGGCCGCTTCTACCCCGGTCCGATGACACGCTCTTCGCCCACCGCCCCCGTCCGCGTCGCCCGCGTCGGCCTCGTCGGCCTCGGCGGGCACGGCCGCACGATCCGCGACGCTACCGAGGCCGCCGCGAACCTGCACGTCGCCGCCGTCTACGACCCCGACGCCGGCGAGGCTCAGGCGGCGGCTGCGCAGTTCGGCTGCCCCGCCGCGGCGTCCTACGAGGCCCTGGTCGCGCGCGACGACCTCGACGCCGTCGTCCTCGTGACGCCGAACCACGTCCACCGCGCGCAGGCCGAGGCGGCGTTCGCGCGTGGGCTCCACGTGTTCGTCGAGAAGCCCATCGCCAACACCGTCGCCGACGGCGAGGCCATGATCCGCGCGGCCGAGGCTGCGGGGCGCGTCCTCGCGGTCGGGCACAACATGCGGTTCAGCCGCTCGGCGCGGCTGGCGCAGGCGACGCTCGCCGAGGGGCGTCTCGGCGACATCGTGACGGTCGAGATCCACTTCTCGGGCGATAACACGCGGCGCATGGCCAGCGAGGCGTGGCGGCTCCGGCCGGACCAGTGCCCGCTGCTGCCCGTGATGCAGCTCGGCATCCACGCGCTCGACCTCGTCCACTTCCTCATCGGCCCCATCGCCGACGTCTCGGCCCTGGCGCGCTCAGTGACGACGCAGCCGGGCGTCGTGGACAGCGTCGCGGCGTCGTTTCGGACGGCTGCCGGGCCGACCGGGACGATGGTGAGCAACTACTGCACGCGCGTCCACTTCGCGTACCGGATCTCCGGCACTGAGGCGACGCTCCACTGCACGCCCCACACGGCCACGCTGCTGCCCGCCGACGGCGCGCCGGCCGAGGAGCACGACTTCGCGGCTGCGGGCCGCGAGAGCTACGACCGCCTCATGGCCGACTTCGGCGACGCCGTGCGCCTGGGCACGCCGCCCGCCTCCGACGGCTGGAGCGGGCTCCAGGCGCTGGCCGTCGTCGAGGCGATGTCGGAGAGCGCCGCGCGCGGCGCGTCCGTGTCCGTCTCCCGTTTCACCCACTCGGCCGAGGCTCATGTCGCATAAACCCTTTTTCGCCGCGTGCGCGCTGCTTCTGCTGGTGTCGCCGGCGGCCGGTCAGCCGGCGGCGGCCCAGACCGCGGGCCCGGTCCGGCGGACCGTCGGCGAGCTGGACCGCGCGTTCCAGGCCCGCCGCGACTCGGTCATCGACTTCTATGCGAACGCGGTCGAGCCCACGAACCTCTCGCGCGGCGGCTACTTCGAGGTGGCCGCCAGCCTCTACCGCCGCCGCAACCTCGACTGGAGCCTCGCCCGGCTGGACTCGCTGACGTCCGTGCCGCAGTCCGGCGACATGTTCTGGATGTACCCGTTCACGACGGCGATGTACGCCGGCCGCGACGTCATCCCGGCACCGATGCAGGCCCGCATGCGCGACCTCTGGCGGACGTACCACCCGTACCGCGGCGACACCGAGAACCACTGGGCGCTGTACTACTCCACGCTCTACCTCGCCGCGCAGATGTACCCGGGCGAGCCCGGCTCGGCGTGGTTCACGGGTAAGAGCTCGGCCGAGAATATGGCCGAGGCCGAGGAGTACCTCCGCTCGTGGATGGACCTCGCCACGACCGTCGGGCAGGGCGAGTACGACTCGCCGGGCTATGTCCGCGTCTACATCGCCCCGATGGCGCTGCTCTACGCCTATGCCGAGGACCCGGCGATGCAGCAGCGCGCCGGGATGATGCTGGAGTTCCTCCTCGCCGACCTCGAGGTGGAGAGCCTCAACGGCCTCTCCGGCGGTGCCCACAGCCGGACCTACGAGCGCGAGGCGATCCGCCCGTGGCAGGCCCCCGGCGCGCCCCGCCTGTCGTGGCTGCTCTTCGGCAACACGCCCTTCGCCCCGATGGGCGAGTCGCTCGTGCTCGCCCTCAGCGGCTACGCGCCGAGCCCGATGCTCCACGCCATCGCGACGCGCCGCGACGCGCCGTACGTCCACCGGGAGCTCAAGCGGACCCGCCACCGCATCCGCTACAGCGACGCCATGAACGCGCCGGTCTACAAGTACACCCGGATGCGGCCCGAGTACGTCCTCGGGTCCACGCAGGGCGGCCTGCTCCAGCCGATCCAGCAGCAGACGTGGAGCCTCATCTGGAACGTGGACGACCCGCGCGAGGCGCGCAACACGATGATGTCCATCCAGGCGTACTCGTCGCCGCACGAGCTCGGGATGTACTTCGCCGAGTTCCCCGAGTTCGTCACCGAGCTCGTGATCCGCTCGAAGGGCGAGTACGACTCGCCCGACAAGCTCACCGGCGGCTCACCTTTCGAGCAGGTCGTGCAGGACGAGGACGCCCTCGTCGCGCTCTACGACATCGCCCCGGGGACGCGCTTCCCGCACATAAACGCCTTCTTCTCAGCCGACCTCCAGGAGCTCACGCAGGACGCCTCGGGCTGGATCTTCGCCCGCGGCGGCGACGCGCTCATCGCGTACTACCCGCTCGCGCCCTACACCTTCGAGCCGCACCGCGACCTCTGGGACTCGACGCTCGTCCACCGCCGCCTCGTCAGCACGCAGCTGAAGAACGGGGCCGTCGTGCAGGTGGCCCCGGCCTCGCAGTTCGCCTCGATGGCCGCGTTCCAGGCCGCCGTCCGCGCCCTGCCGCTGGAGACCGCGACGTCGCCCGTGCCGACCGTTCGCTACACGTCGCTCAGCGGTGCGCGCATCGAGGCGGTCTACGGCCAGACGCCCCGCATCGACGGTGCCCCGGTGGACTACGCGGGCTGGCCGCTCTACGACGGACCGTTCATGACGTCTGCGCCGGGCAGCCGCATCCTCGACATGCACGACGGCCCGATGCACCGCCGCCTCGACTTCAACACGCTGGCGGTCACCGACTGGGCCGACTCCGCCAGCCCCGACGCGCCATGACCCGCCTCCTCGCACCCCTGCTCCTCGCGCTCTGCGGCGCGGCTCCCGTCCACGCACAGAGCAGCCCCCCGTCCACGCTCCACATCGGCGCGATGCAGTCGCGCGGGTACGTCGTCGGCGGGCGGATCCAGGCCGGCGGCCTCCAGCGCTTCTCCGGCGACTCGACGTGGACGCACCTCGGCTGGAACACGCCGCGCATCGTCGGCATCGCCGTCGACCCGGTGCGGCCGGACACGATGTATCTCGCCTCGGGCAACGGCGTCCTGCGGACCTACGACGCCGGCGCGTCGTGGCGCATCACGACGGACTGGCGCGTCACCGAGGTCCAGGACGTCGCCGTAGATCCGCACGACACGGCCCACGTCTACCTCGCCTCGGCCTACGGCGTCTGGCGCTCGGACGACCATGCCGACTCGTGGACCCAGGCCAACGTCGGCCTCCCGCCGCCGGGCAACACGTACACCGAGACGGTCGAGGTGGACCGGAGCCGCGCCGGGCGGATCATCGTCGGCACGCAGGACGGCCTCTACGTCTCGACGGACGGCGCGCGCTCGTGGCGGCGCACCGGCGGGGCCGGCCTCGAGATCCTCGACCTCAACCAGAGCGTCTCCGATCCAACCCGCTGGATCGCCGCCACCCAGGGCCACGGCATCCTGCGCTCGTCCGACGGCGGCGAGACGTGGCGTCCCGGCCCGCGAGACCTCGCGCAGAAGACGGTCCATGCCGTTGCCATCGACCCGCGCGACGCCACCCGCATGGTGGCCGTCGGCTGGGACACCGGCGTCCTGCTCACCGAGAACGGCGGGCGCTCGTGGCGCCGCCGGGGCGACCGCCTGCCGACTCAGCGGTTCTACGAGGCCATCTTCGACGCCAACATCCCCGGCCGCCTGTGGGTGGCCACGCTCGAGGAGGGCGTCTTCACCACCGACGACGCCGGCCGCACGTGGCAGCCGCACGGCTTCGGCGGGTCGATGGTCTTCGACATGTTTTTCGTCCCGCCCCACAGCTCCCGCTCGGCACACTGACGAGCACCACCCCCACACCCCACCACCAGTCCCATGGACACGCAGCTTTTCACGGGCCAGTACCCCGTCTCCGACGAGAACGTCGACTCCTACCGCGACAACGGCTACGTCCGCTTCGACGGCGTCCTCACGGCTGAGGAGGTCGAGGCCGTCCGCGAGGGCCTCGCGCGCGGCGCGGAGGCCCAGAAGGGCTTCTCTCGCGACCTCGCCGGCGGCGGCGACAAGATCGTCCAGATGGTCAACCTCTGGGAAATCGACGACGTCATGAAGGCGTACTCGACCAACCCGCGCCTCGCCGGCATGGCCCGCCGCCTGACCGGCAGCGACTCCGTCCGCCTCTTTCACGACCAGGCGCTCGTCAAGAAGCCCGGGCCGAGTGCGGCCTCGCCGTGGCACCAAGACCAGCCGTACTGGCCCTCGAAGGAGCCCGGCATGCTCTCGTGCTGGATGGCCCTCGACGACGTCACCATCGACCGCGGGGCCATGCAGTTCGTGCCCGGCTCGCACGCGTGGGGCGAGTTCGAGCCCATCTCGTTCGCCGGCGACGGCCCCGAGCTGCGCTCGCTGATCTCGCCCGAGCAGGAGGCGCAGTGGACCGTCGACCCCATCGAGCTCAAGGCCGGCGACTGCACGTGGCACCACGGCCTGACCTTCCACTACACGCGGCCCAACACGACCGAGCACGTTCGCCGCGCGCTCGTCACCATCTACATCCCCGACGGCGTGACGTTCGCCGCCGACGACAAGATGGAGGGCCCGATGAGCGAGTCGATCACGAGCAGAAAGGGCGAGCCACTGCGCGGCACGCGCTTCCCCGAGCTCGCGTAACCGCTTCCCCGACCTCGCGCCGACGAAGCGCGACCTGTGTGAGTACGGAGCCGCCGCCCGGGCGGCTCCGTCCAGCCCACCACCTTCCGCCGGACCTTCCGTGATCGACCTCACGACCCGCCTGACGCCCGCCGACCTGCTCCCGAAACTCGACCGCTTCTGGGAGTACTCCGGCCAGAAGATCGACGCCATCGAGGCGGCGTTCGACCCGGACCGCGGCGCGCCCGTGTTCACCGTCGAGGGGCGGTACACGACGCGCGGCTGGACCGAGTGGACGCAGGGCTTCCAGGTCGGGGCCGCCCTGCTCCAGTTCGACGCCACCGGCGACGAGCGCTTCCTCGCCCTCGGCCGCGAGCGAACGCTCGCGCGCATGGCCCCGCACGTGACGCACGCCGGCGTCCACGACCACGGCTTCAACAACGTCAGCACGTACGGCGCGCTGTGGCGGCTGATGAACGAAGGCCGCATCCCCGAGGACGCCTGGGAGCGCGCCTTCTACGAGATGGCGCTCAAGGCCTCCGGCGCGACGCAGGCCGGGCGCTGGACGGACCTCGGCGGCGGCGCGGGCTACGTCTACTCGTTCAACGGGCCGCAGTCGCTCTTCTCGGACACCATCCGCTCGATGCGCGCGCTCGCGCTCGCGCACCGCCTCGGGCACACGCTCGGCGGCGAGAACGACGTCCACCACTCGCTGCTCGGCCGGCTCCTCGCCCACGCCCGCGCGACGGCGGCCTACAACGTCTACTACGGCGAGGGCCGCGACGGCTACGACCTCCGCGGGCGCGTCGTCCACGAGAGCATCTTCAACCTCAACGACGGCCACTACCGCTGCCCGAGCACGCAGCAGGGCTACTCGCCTTTCACGACGTGGACGCGCGGCCTCGCGTGGGTCCTGCTCGGCTTCGCCGAAGAGCTGGAGTTCCTCGCCACGTGCGCGGACGCCGAGCTCGACCCGTTCGGCGGGCGCGACGCCCTCGCCGCGATGCTGCTGCGGGTGGCGACCGCCACGGCCGACTTCTACATCGAGCAGACGCCGACGTGCGGCGTGCCGTACTGGGACACCGGCGCTCCCAGCCTCCACCTTCTCGGCGACTACCTCGACCGGCCGGCGGACCCGACCAACGACCACGAGCCCGTCGACAGCTCGGCGGCGGCCATCGTCGCGCAGGGCATGGTCCGCCTCGGGCACCTGCTCGGCGACGATGACGGCGTGCGGTACACGCAGGCCGGCCTGCGCATCCTCGACACGCTGCTCGGCGAGCCGTACCTCAGCACGGACCCGCAGCACCAGGGCCTCATTCTGCACTCGGTCTACCACTGGCCGAACCGCTGGGACCACGTCCCGGCCGGGCACCGCGTCGCTTGCGGCGAGGCGACGATGTGGGGCGACTACCACGCGCGCGAGGCCGCGCTCACCGTGCAGCGCATCGCCCGCGACGAACCCTACTACACGTTCTTCTCGCCCCGACCCTAGCGCCTGCCGACCCTGCCGCAGCCTCGGACAACCTCACCTTCCATGCCGCCCCCGCTCCAGGACTTTTCCCGGCTCGCCATCCACACCGTGACGACGCGGCCGTGGGGGCTCGAGGAGGCCGTCGCCAACTACGCGGCGGCCGGCATCGGCGGCATCACCGTGTGGCGCGACACCGTCGGTGAGCAGGGCCACGCGGCGACGGGGCGCATGATTCGGGACAGCGGCCTCGAAATCGTCTCGTACGTCCGCGGCGGCTTCTTCGCCGACCCCGCGGCCGCCACGCGCCAGGAGGCCATCGACGACAACAAGCGGATGATCGACGAGGCGGCCGCGCTCGGCGCGCCGCTCATCGTCCTCGTCCCGGGCGCAGTGCCGGGGCAGCCGATGGACGTCTCGCGGGCGCAGATCCGCGACGGCCTCGCGGCCGTGCTCCCGCACGCTGAGGCCGCGGGCGTGCGGCTCGGCATCGAGCCGCTCCACCCCGTCTATGCCGACAGCCGCTCGGCCGTCAACACGCTCGCGCAGGCCAACCGTCTCGCCGAGGCGCTCGCCTCGCCCGCCGTCGGCGTCGTCGTGGACGTGTACCATCTCTGGTGGGACGAGGCGCTGGAAACCGAGGTCGCGCGCTGCGGCCGCAACCGCAACCTGTTCGCCTTCCACGTCTGCGACTGGAAGACGCCCACCGAGCACCTCCTCCTCGACCGCGGCCTGATGGGCGACGGCTGCATCCCCCTGCGCCAGATCCGCGGCTGGGTCCAGGACGCCGGCTTCGACGGCTTCGTCGAGGTCGAGGTTTTCTCGGAGACCTACTGGAAGATGGACCAGCACGTCTATCTGCGCCGCATCCAGGACGCCTACCTCTCGCACCTGCTCACTCATTCTCCCGCCTGACCAGATGGATTCCACCACTCCTCCTTCGCCGGCCGCCGGCGAGAAGACCGTCCACCGCGTCGGCATCGTCATGAACGGTGTGACGGGCCGCATGGGCACCAACCAGCACCTCCTCCGGTCCATCGTCGCCATCCGCGAGCAGGGCGGCGTCGCCCTGAGCGACACGGCGGCGATCATGCCGGAGCCCGTCCTCGTCGGCCGCAACGCCGTCAAGCTCGCCGAGCTCGCCGAGCGCGCCGGCGGCCTGCCGTGGACGACCGACGTCGAGGAGGCTCTCGCGGACCCGAACAACACGGTCTACTTCGACGCTCAGACGACCGACCGCCGCGTCGCCGGCGTCCGGCGGGCCATCGAGCTCGGCAAGCACGTCTACTGCGAGAAGCCGACGGCGCTCACGACCGAGGACGCGCTCGACCTGTACCGCCGCGCCGAGGCGGCCGGCGTCAAGCACGGCGTCGTGCAGGACAAGCTCTGGCTGCCGGGCATCCTCAAGCTCCAGGCGCTGAAGGACTCGGGCTTCTTCGGCGACGTCCTCTCGGTCCGCGGCGAGTTCGGCTACTGGGTCTTCGAGGGCGACACCGTCCCGGCGCAGCGGCCGTCGTGGAACTATCGCGCCGAGGACGGCGGCGGCATCATCCTGGACATGCTCTGCCACTGGCGCTACGTGCTCGACACCGTCTTCGCGCCCGTCAGATCCGTCTCGTGCCTCGGCGCGACGCACGTCCCGACGCGCTGGGACGAGAACGGGAAGCCCTACAACGTCACGGCAGATGACAGCGCCTACGCCACGTTCGAGCTCGAGGGCGGCATCGTGGCGCACTTCAACTCGTCGTGGACGGTCCGCGTACGCCGCGACGACCTGCTGACGATTCAGGTCGACGGCACGAAGGGCTCGGCCGTCGCCGGCTTGCGCGAGTGCTGGACGCAGCCCTACGGCAACACGCCGAAGCCGGTCTGGAACCCGGACGTCCCGCAGCCGATCGACTTCCAGAGCGGCTGGCTGAAGGTCCCCGACCAGCGCGCGTACGACAACGCCTTCAAGGTGCAGTGGGAGCTGTTCCTGCGCCACGTCGTCGTGGGCGAGCCGTTCCGGTTCGGCCTCCTCGAGGGTGCCAAGGGCGTCCAGCTCGCCGAGGTGGGCCTGAAGTCGTGGGCCGACCGCTGCTGGACCGACGTCCCGGCCCTCAACGCCGATGCCTGAGACTACCCCCTTGCGCGTTGCGCTCGTCACCGGCGGCGCGAGCGGCATCGGCCTCGGCATCTCGGACGCGCTCGCGCGCGAGGGCTTCGCCCTCGCCGTCTGCGGCCGCCGCCCCGAAGCAGACCTGGCCGCCGCCCTCGACGCACTCCGCGCCCACGGCACCGACGTCCTCTACGTCCCGGCCGACGTCGCCCGTCAGGCCGACCGCGAGCGCGCCCTCGCGGACGTCCGCGCCCACTTCGGGCGCCTCGACGTGCTCGTCAACAACGCGGGCGTCGGGCCGACGCAGCGCCTCGACCTGCTCGAGGCGACCGAGGAGAGCTTCGACCGCGTGCTCGGCATTAACCTCAAAGGGCCCTACTTCCTCACCCAGGCCGCAGCGCGCTGGATGGTCGGGCAGGCCGGGGCCGACGCAGCCTTCCGGGCCGCGATCATCAACGTCGGCTCGATCTCGGCGACGATGGTGTCCGTCAACCGCGGCGAGTACTGCATCTCGAAGGCCGGGGTGGCGATGGCGACGCAGCTCTGGGCCGCGCGCCTCGGCGAGGTCGGCATCCCCGTCTACGAGGTGCGCCCCGGCATCGTCCACAGCGACATGACGGCCGGCGTGCGGCAGAAGTACGACGCGCTCCTCGAGGCGGGCCTCTTCGTGCAGCCGCGCTGGGGCGAGCCCGAAGACGTCGGCAGGGCCGTGGCGATGCTCGCCCGCGGCGACCTCGCCTACTCGACCGGCCAGGTCGTGATGGTCGACGGCGGCGTCTCGATGAGCCGGCTCTGAGGGTTGAGAGGTTACAAGGGTGAGGGGGAAGGCTGCTCCGTGGGGGCGTTGGCCACTCAACCGCTGCCCTGCTCAACACTCGGCCTTCTCAATTCCCCACTTCCCACCCTCTCAACCCGATCCAATGCCTTCCACCGAAACACTCACCCCCGACCAGGTCGCGCAGTACCAGCGCGACGGGTTCCTCATCGTCCCGGACCTGCTGACGGCCTCGGAGGCGGAAGCGTTCGTGGACCACGCCGACGCGACCGACGCCTCCGGGTGGCGCGAGAGCCTCCGGCACCACACCGCCGACGCGTCGTGGAACGCCGTGGCGACGACGGACCGCGTCGTGTCCATCATCAAGCAGCTGTTCGAGTCCGCCGAGACGCCGAACATCGTCCAGACGATGTACATGGTCCGCCCGCCGGCGGGCGACGCGGTCGTCGGCGGCAAGGGCATCGCGCTGCACCAGGACCAGCACTACCTCCCGACCGACCCGGCGGAGATGATCGCGTGCTGGATCGCGATGGAGGACACGGACCCCGGCAACGGCGGCCTGTGCGTCGTCCCCGGGAGCCACACCGCAGGGCTGCTCCAGACCCACAGGAACGCCGACGACGAGGAGCACGACTCGTGGGAGACGGACCACCTCATGCGCGACCGCGACGGCCGCGAGTGGACGCAGAGCTTCTACTCGTTCGACATCGAGGGCCTCGACGAGAGCACCATCACCTGCCTGACGATCCCGCGGGGCGCCGGCGTCTTCTTCGACAGCCACACCATCCACGGCTCCTACGGCAACCGCTCGAAGGACCGCATCCGCCGGGCCTTCGCGACCCACTACGTCCCGCCGCACGCATGGGTCGCCCGTGCCGACGTGCAGGACGTCGTGCCCGCCGCATGAGACGATGACCCTCACCGAAGACGCCCCATTCGAGGTCCTCCGCGCGACGTGGCAGCCCGTCGGCCTCTCGCGGGCGCTCGCCGCCGGCGAGACGCTGGCGTACACGCTGCTCGGCGTCGAGCTCGTCGTGGCGCGCTTCGACGACGGTCTGCTCGCGACCGCCGACGCGTGCCCGCACAAGGGCATGCGCCTGAGCTGCGCGGGCGTGGCGAATGGCCGGCTGACATGCGCCTACCACGGCTGGCAGTTCGACCGGTCGGGCCGGTGCGTCGGCGTGCCGTCTCTGCTGGACCCGCCGCAGCGGCTGCTCGACCATGCCGCGCTCACGCCGTTCGCCGTCCAGGAGCGCTACGGCATGATCTGGGTGCGCCTCGACGCCGACGAGGCGGCACCGCTGCCCGGCCTCCCTGAGTTCGACGGGGCGGACGGCTGGGACGTGCTCGTCGCCGAGCCGATGGCGTTCGCGTGCGGCTTCCGGCGCGAGATCGAGAACTTCCTCGACATGACGCACTTCGCCTTCGCCCACGGCACGACGCTCGGCGCCGCGGCCGACGCCGTGATGCCGCCGATGGAGACCGCACGCCTACCCGACGGTTTCGAGATGCGCGCGCCGTTCCCGGCTCTCGCGGTGCCCGGCATCACGCCAGGCAAGCTCCAGAGCGCGCACCAGCGCCACCAGCGCGGACACCTGCCCAACGTCACCACCGTCCGCCAGACGTTCGGCGACGGCGACGAGCGCCTGGTCCTCCACGTCCCGAGCCCCAACACGCGGGAGAGCTGCACCGTCTTCTGGGCCGTCGCCCAGCCGGCCGGCTTCGACGGCCCGGCGCTCGCCGACCAGGTCGCCTTCTCGACGTCCGTCCTCGAGGAGGACCGCTTCATGTGCGAGCGGCAGGTCCCCCGCGAGGTGCCCATCGACCCGGCGCGCGGCGGCTGGGGCGTGCTCGTCTCGCCCGGCGACACCCTGGCCACCCTGTTCCAGAAGCAGTTCCGCGCCTTCCTGACTGCCCGCCTCGAGGCGCGGAAAGAAGGGCCAGGGGCATGAGGCACCCGGTATGAGGCAACGGGCATGAGTGGAAGCCCCCATGCCCCGTTCCTTCACGATTCCACATCCAACCCTCTCCGACATGTCCTCCCGCCTTCCGCCGTCGCTCGCCGACGGGCCGTCCATCCTCACCACCACCGTCGGCTCGTACTCGCCCATCGACTGGCTCGCGGCGCTGCCGAGCGAGCAGGCCGTCATCGACGCGACGGCCGTCGTCGTCGGTACGCAGCGGCGCGCGGGCATCGACCTGCCGACGGACGGCGAGCTGTACCGCTTCGACCCGAACCACCCCGACACGAACGGGATGATCGAGTACTTCATCTCGCGCATCGGCGGCGTCGAGACGGCCGTCGGCATCTCGGACGGCCGGGCCTTCCGCGAAAAGCAGGAGATGAGCTTCCGCCGCAAGCCGGCGGGCGTCGTCGTGGAGGCCCTCTCGGAGGGCAGCCTCGACCTCTACGAGGCGTGCGCGCGCTCCGGCGCCGTCGCCGGCGGGCCGTTCAAGTTCACGCTCACGAGCCCGTTCATGCTCGCGCGGACGCTGCTGGACCGCCACTACACCGATTTCGAGGCGCTCACGCTCGCCATCGCCGACGTCCTCGCGGCGCAGGTGGAGGCGCTGCCGTGCGCCGTCGTGCAGGTGGACGAGGCCAACGTGCCGGGCGCGCCCGAGCACGCGCCCCTCGCAGCCGAGGCCATCAACCGCATCCTGGACAAGGTCCAGGCCGAGCGGGCCGTCCACTTCTGCTTCGGCAACTACGGCGGCCAGACCATCCAGGGCGGCTCGTGGCGCGTGCTGACGGACTTCCTGAACGCGCTCCACACGGACCACCTCGTCCTCGAACTCGCCCACCGCCCGGACGACGACCTCTTCGCGCTCCGCGACGTCGACGACCGGATCGCGCTCGGCCTCGGCGTGGTCGACATCAAGGTCAACCACGTCGAGACGCCGGACGAGGTCGCGGGGCGCATCGAGCGGGCCGTCGAGGTGCTCGGCGAGGGCCGCGTGCGGTGGGTCCACCCGGACTGTGGCTTCTGGATGCTCAAGCGCTCCGTCGCCGACCGGAAGATGGAGGCGCTCGTCGCCGGCCGCGACCTGTTCCTCGGGCGCGCCGCGGCCGACTGGCCCGCGACGTCCGGCGCGGACGAGGCGGCCCCCGTCGGGACATCTGGCGAGGACTACTGAGCGCGTACAGGCGTGGGGGAGCGTGTTTCTGACGCGTCCCTCACGCCATACCGCTCCAGCGCCACGGCGAGGATGCCGAACTGGTCCGTGAGCAGGCCCTCGTATCCGCACGGGCGGCCGTCCCAGTAGCGCCAGTCGAGGCCGCTGCCGGAGCCGCCGAAGACGGCGGCGTCGGCCAGACCGTCGCAGAGGCGCGCGAGCAGCAGGTCCGCCTCGCGCGTCATCCCGACGCGGTAGAGCGCGCCGACGAAGTGGCGGGCCTGCGAGTGCGTGCGGCCGCCGTTCTGGTAGAAGCCGAGCGGGTAGCCCTGCATGACGTCCGCAAGGTCCTCGTCGGCGACCGACCGCAGGTTGCCGGGGAGGCCGAGGTACGCATCCGGCATCCGGACGCGCAGCGCCTCGGCCCAGAGGCGCTCGATGACGTCGCGGGCGAAGACGTCGTCCAGCAGGCCGGCCGTAACGGCGGCACCGTTGGGCGCGAGGAAGGCGTAGTCGTGGAGGCGGCCGTCGGCGCAGCGCCAGCCGGCGAGCCAGCCCGTCTCCTCGTTGTAGAACGCCGGCACGTAGGCGGTGCGCAGCGCCTCGGCCCATGCGTCGAGGCCGGCCGCGAGACCGCCGCCGCCGAGGCCGGGCAGGACGGCCGCGAGGCGCGTCAGGGCGGGGTAGAGGACCGCGTTCGAGAAGGCGTCCTTCCAGCCGTACGAGACGACGTCGAACCAGTTGGTGCTCCACTGGCCCGAGCCGCTCGTGCCGGTCCGGTAGGCGCTCTCGACGAGGCCGTCGCCGTCGAGGTCGCGGGCGCGCATGGCGTCGAGCTGGTGCCGGATGGCACCCCGGCGGGCGTCGAGCCACTCGGCCGTGCCGGCCGCCTCGAGGAACTCGGCGAGGCCGAGCAGGCAGGCCGCGCCCGTCATGAGGTACTCGTCCTCGGCGTCGTGGACGGTGCCGTCTTGGAGCAGCGGGCCGCTGGTGTAGCCCGGCGCGCCGTCGAGCCAGCGCTCGAGCGAGTCGCGGAGCAGGTCAAGGGCGTCGAGGTGGGGCAGCACGCGGCCGATGAGGCGCGTCGTGGCCGCCCAGGCGTCCATGCAGATCGGGCAGTGGATCGAGACGCCGTTGTTGCTCAGCGTCGCCGTGTCGGCGCGGTACGTGAGCGCCGTGAGCGTGCACGCCTCGACGGCCCGGACGACTTCGGGCGGCGTCTCGGCGGCGAGCGGCACGGCCGGATGCCCGACGCGGAGCTCGATGCGCGCCTCGTAGCGGCCCGCCGGCAGCAGGACGTCGCCGCCGGGCTGCGGCTCCTCGCCGAGCGTGAGCTCGAGCGACGTCATCGCGCGCGGCCGGTTGGCGTCCGAGCGGACCCGCACCGCGTCCGTGTTGGCCTCGACGTACAGGCTCCCGAAGCCCGGCGCGTGGAGCCACACCGGCAGCACGAGCGTCCCCGTCTCGCCCGTCCGCTCGGTCGCGCCGACGACGTGGCACGGCGTGACGACGCTGTGGAGCGCGATCGTCCAGAGGCTCGACCGCCACGCGCGGATCGTCCGCTCGACGGTGCGGACGGCCCGCAGCACGAGGCGGTCCGGCAGGATCTCCCACGCGAGGCTCAGGTGCTGGCCCGAGTCGCCGAGCGTGAGGTCGTAGCTCAGCCGGTTGCCCTGGACGCGCGACGTGCCGCGGGCGCGGTTCCGCAGCGCCGTCATCACGACGGGCGCCCCGCCGACGGGCGCGAGCTGCGGCCCCTGGTAGAACAGGCCCGGCCCGTGGCGCAGCAGGTTGCCCGCCGTGTCGCCGCCGCCGCGCGCGTCGAGCGCGAGGTGCGAGAAGCCGGCCCGGTTGAGGCAGAAGCCGACCTCGAGGTGCTGCGACCGGTAGCGGACCTCGCCGTGCGTGTGCTCGGCGGTGAGGCCGCGCGGGAGGCCCGAGAGCGACACCTCGGTGACGTCGAGGAGCGACTCCTGCCGGGCGCGGATCGTCCCGAGCGGCTCGCCTTCGAGCACGAGCGCGCCCATCGCCAGATTCCACGACGGCCACCAGCCGTCGATGCCGCAGCGGCGGACCTCGATCCGCAGCGTGCTCGCCTCGGTCCCGCCGAGGTCGATCCACGCCGTCTCGTCCGGCCGCTCGAGGTCCCGCAGGTCGTGCTCGACGCGCCACTCGGCACCGTCCCACACGAGCACGCGCAGCGCCGTCACCCAGTCGAGGTCGACCGTGCTGCCGCACTTGTGGTAGCCGGGCGCGCACTGCAGCCCGAGGCGCGTGAGGCGCGCGGGCGCATGGAACTGGACCGTCCGGGCGTGGATGATGCGGTGCGCCGGCGCGCCGTCCTCGCCGTCCAGCGGGACGGTCCAGACCGCGCGGCAGCCGGCGAGCAATTCCTGCCCCGCCGTGTCGCCCATCGGGGGCTGCAGGTCACGCAGGGTGAGCAGGTTCCGGTCGGCGCTCATCGGGTCTGGAGCAAATCCCCGATCGCGGGGGGCGTGGTACGGGGCGCTGTGCGGCTCGGGTCACCGGGGTCGGCACCGACCGTTCGAACCCTGAACGCCGTCCCTGGAAACAGCCCGAAGGGTGCTCTCCTGCGCTGCACGGTCCGCACTAGCGCCGCCCGTGCTCGGCGTCGAGGCGGGCACCGCGCGAGCCGGGGGCGTGCTGCGGGCCCGTCAGCGGGCGGTCCGGGCTGGCGTAGCGCGTCGGGAGCAGGCTCGGCTGGTTGGCGACCATCGTCAGGAAGACGTCCAGCGGGACGATCTCGACGTCCGGCCCGACCTGGTCGATGATGGCCTTGACCTGCGCGATCGTGCTCCACTGGCGGATGTGGAGCAGCAGGAAGGCGGGCCGCGCGGCGTTCATCCGGACCAGCTCCTGGAGGTCCGCGACGGCCTCGGCCTGCGGGCGCGTCTCGCTGAGGTAGTAGTCGTACGACATCGTGGGGACGCCGTCGCGGACGTCGAACGTGCCGGCGGCACCGTAGCCGTTGACGAAGCCGAGCGCGTCTGGGTAGGCGGCATAGACGTCGTCCATCACCTCGCGCGTGATGTCGAGGTTGCCCATCGTGCGCGTGCCCTCGGAGTAGTCCATCAGGCCGTAGACGCGGATGTCGAGCGTATCGGCGAGGGCGCGCGCCTCGGCGAGCAGGCGCGGCCGGTCGGCGGCGGGGATCGGCTTGGGGTACATGTAACCCGGCCCCGAGGGTGCCGCGGTGAAGTAGTCGTTCGGCGTGGCCTGCTCGTAGTGGTACTGCATGACGGCCGGACTCATCCAGGTCCAGTTCATCGTCACCTCCCAGGCGTACGGGATGGTGCCGCGGCCGGGCTTCAGCCACGCGCCGATGCCGATGGCGTCGGTCTGGACGGCGGCGACGTAGACCCGGGGCCCGGGGACGATGACCTGGCCGGGCTGCACGCTGTGCTGGTTGCGGTAGCGGAAGCCGGGCGTGACGGGGATCTGGGTGTTGAAGCTCGTGTTGGGCAGCGTGTTGAGGCCCTCCATGCGGAGCGCGTGCTGCGAGACGAGCGTCGTCATCTGGCCCTCGGTGTCCTTGGCGTACGAGTGCCAGCCGAGGACGACGCCGCGGTCCGACATCGTGGCGAGGAGCGAGTCGGCGAGCGCGTACTCGGCGGCGTCGGTCGGGTCGGCCGAGAGGTCGGTGAAGAAGGCCCGCTGGTAGATGCCGTAGTCGGCCACGCCGGGCTCCATCGACGCGCCCGCGACGCCGCCCATCCAGACGATGAAGTCGTGCGAGACGCGGTCGCGGTAGCGCGCCCACGCGTCGCGGTAGATCTGGACGTCGGTCATGCCGCGGTAGCGGCCGCGGAGGTCGTCCACCATGCGCAGGCCATGGGCCTCGGCGAGCGGGATCAGCGCCTCGTTGACGACGATGGCCTGCTCCAGCCCGGCGACGGTGAAGGCGACCGTGAGCGAGGTCCGCACGTCGGCGTCCCACACGACGTAGCCCCGCGCTGTGCCGGCGAAGCGGTCGAGCGCGGCCTCGGGCGTCTCGATCTCGTCGAACGTGATGTGGTGGCGCGTGCCGTAGTAGTCGTGGATCGCCTCGGTGAACGAGAACACCCAGTCGGGCTGGTAGACGAAGTACAGGTTGGGCGCCTCGCGGTTGGCGACGCCCTGGAGGCTGATCAGCATCGCGTTGACGGGCAACTGGCCGTCGAGGCGCCAGTCGCCCTGGAGGTGCATCGAGGCGGCGGTGCGCGCCGGCGCCTCGCCCGTCTGCGCCCGCGGTGCCGCCGA
>JAYWIE010000466.1:0-2439 GCA_043789155.1 Rubricoccaceae bacterium
TAGGCGTAGCCGAGGGCCTTGTCGAGCGTGAACCGGTTCAGGACGGCCCCTGCCACGTGCGCGCCGACGTCGTCGAGGTGGGCGAGCGACTGCCGGATGTCGCCGGACTTGGACACGCCGGCCGTCGCCACGAGGACGGTCGCATCGGCCTGGGAGGCGAGAAGCACCGCGTCGGTCGCGACGAGCACGGGCGGCGTGTCGATCACGACCACGTCGACGGCCTCGAGCAGCGTGTCGAGGAACGACCGCAGCGCCGGCGAGCCGAGCACCTCGGCCGGGTTCGAGAGCGTGGCGCGGCCGTCGTCCGGCGCGTCGTCCGGGTCCTCCACGGCGACAGCCCCGGCGGGGACGACGAAGAGGCCGTCGACGCCGCACCGGAACCACAGGTCGAGCGCGTGCCGGAGCGTCTCGACGGTGGGCTGCCCTGCGGGGCCCTCGGGAGACGCGCCGTCCGAGCCCGACGGCCCCGGGTGCACGAGCTGGTAGAGCCCGGTCTGCGGCGGTGCCCCGAACACGTCGTGGACGCGCGGCCGGCGGAAGTCGGCGTCGAGCAGGGCGGTCCGGCGGCCCGACTGGGCGAAGGCGACGGCGAGGTTCGAGGCCGTCGTCGACTTGCCGTCGCCGGCCCCGGCGCTCGTCACCACGATGGTCCGGATGGGCGTGTCGGGCCGGCTGAACTGGACGGCCGTCCGGAGGTGGCGGTACGTCTCCGAGGCGGGCGAGAGCGGCGCGTGCAGCGTGACGAGCTCGGAGACGACGTCGCGGCCGTCGACCGGGAGCGTCCGGGCCCCGCCGAGGGCGTCCTTGATGACCGCGCCGAGGTCCGGGACGGTCTCGAGCACGAGCAGCCCGAGTGCGGTGACGTGCTCCGGCTTGTAGACGCGCGGGTCGATCCGGTCGCGCGCGATGGCGAGGGCGACGCCGAGCCCGAGCCCGACGAGCAGCCCGAGCCCGATCGTCCGGATCCAGCCGGGGCCCGTCGGCAGCCACGGCACGGGGGCCTCGCGCAGGATGCGGGCGTAGCCCGGGAGCGAGGCCTCCTGGACCCGGACCTGCTCGAGCTGCGCCGCGACGGTGGCGTAGGACTGCGAGGCCGTCTCGCGGTCCTGCGTGGCCCGCTCGACCGAGATCGTCTGCGACGGGCTGCGGCTGAGGTCGCCCGAGATCTGGCTGATGCGCGCGTTGAGCTGCGAGACGCGGCCGTCGAGGCCCGAGAGCGCGACCCGCTCCTGGGCGGCCTGCGTCCGGAGGCTGCTCACGAGCGAGAGCGCCTCGGCCGGCGCGGCCGTCCCCCCGGCGCGCATCGCCTCGCTGACGTAGCGCGAGCTCAGGGCGGCCTTCTGGGACTGGAGGGCCGTGACCCGGGCGCGCAAGGCCTGGGCCACGCCCTCGTCGATGGCCTCGCCGCGGGCCTGGCGGGCGTCGAACGGCTGCAGCAGGCGCTGCTGGGCCGCGATCTGGGCGTCGAGCGCCGCGAGCTGGCGGTCCGTCCCCTCCGAGACGCGGCCCGCGAGGCTGGGCGTGATGTCGCTGAGCTGCCCGTTGATCGAGGCGAGCTGGTTGGCCCTCATCTGGCGGTCGATCAGGGCCTCGTCGCGCTGGGACTTCAGGGCCGCGAGCTGGCTCAGCAGCTGGGCGCTGCCGAGCGACGACGGCCCGGCGGACGTCATGCGGCCCTCGAGCGTCGCGTCGGCCGCGTTGACCTCGCCGCGCAGGCGCGACGCCTGCTCCTCGAGGAACTCGCGGTTGTCCTTGAGGTAGCCCCGGCCGGAGACCTGCGTCTGGGCCACGTACTCCTCGGCGTAGGCGTTGGCCAGCGCTGCGGCCGACTGCGGGTCCGGCCCCGACGCGTTGATCTGGATCCCGCTGGCGACGTTGCGGTCGGCGAGGGCGAAGGAGACGACGCCCTCAGGCATCGCGCCCCCGGGCCCCTTGAGCCGGGCCTGGACGCGCTCGCGGATCCCCCGCGACTGGTTGAGCACGAAGAGCTCGGTCTGGACCGAGCGCTGCTCGGGCGAGAACAGACCTGGCTCGGAAGCCGAGGCCGGGCTGCTCGTAGCCCCGGCGGTCCGCTCCAGGTCGACGAGCACGAGCGCCGACGTCTGGTAAAACGGAGTCCGCGTGAGGGCATATGCCGTGGCGAGAGCACCCGTCAGAACGAACGTCGCGAGGATCAGCCAGCGCCGGCGGTAGAGCAGGTCCAGCGTCTCCTCGACCTGGTGGTTGCCGCGGACGTCTCGGTTGGACCGGGCCGTGCCGGACGCACGTGGGGGCCGGAGGGAGCGGGATGGGGGATTCAGCATTGCATCGAGGCACGAAGCCTCGCGAGGCGGAGGGGCGGAAGCAGAACGATACGGTCCAGGCTCCAACTCCGAGACTCGGGTTAGGATCAAGTGGACGTGGGGAATTGGAGCACCCACCGTGCCAGTCTCGGTTTTG
>JAYWIE010000467.1:0-2424 GCA_043789155.1 Rubricoccaceae bacterium
AGCCGACAGACGCTCTCTCTCCGACGTCCCCTCTCCCTGCGGGAGAGGGTGAGGGGTCCGCTCGCGGGCCACAGCGCTCCATACTAGCGTGGACCTCGACAACCAGACCCGGTTCGCCGCCGCGCCGTGCGCCGTCGCCGACCTCGACGGGGCGGACTACCTCGTCGTGGTCCTCAAGGCGACGTACGCGCTCGACGGCGAGGGCGGCATGGCGCTGGCCGAGGCGCAGCGGCCGGTCGAGCTGGCCGACGTGTTCACGGGCGAGCCCGGCGCGTCGAGCGTCGCGTACGCCTCGGACCTCGCGCTCCGCAAGACGGCGACGGACGTCGTGCTCGCAGGCCACGCCTACCCCAGCCGGGCGGGCGACCGCGAGGGCGAGGTCGGGGTGCAGGTCGGCGCGGTGCGCGCCTCGGCGCGCGTCTTCGGCGACCGCGAGTGGCAGTCCGCCCTCGGCGCGACGCGCATGTCGCGGCCGGCGCTGTTCGACAGGATCCCGCTCGGCTACGAGCGCGCGGCCGGCGGGACCGACACGAGCCCGGCCGACGACCGCGACCACGGCTTCGAGGCGCGCAACCCGGTCGGCGTGGGCTTCCGCGCCCGCCGCAGCCGGCAGACCGTCGACGCGGCGCGGCTGCCCAACTTCGAGGACCCGGCCGCGCTCGTCCGGACCCCGCAGGACCAGCCGCCGCCGGCGGCCGTCGGGTTCGTCGCGCCGGGGTGGGCCCCGCGCGCGGCGTGGGCCGGCACCTACGACGCCGCGTGGGTGGCGGCGCGGCAGCCGCTGCTACCGGCCGACTTCGACGCCCGCTTCTTCAACACCGCCCCGCCGGCGCTCACCGCGCCGGGCTTTCTCCGGGGCGACGAGCACGGGGCCGCCGTGGGGATCTCGCCGCACGGGCTGCTCCGGTTCACGCTCCCGCGCGTGCGCCCGGCCGTCGAGGTAGCGGGCCGCGCGACGGGCCGCACGGCCGTCCCGGTGAACCTGGACCGCGTGCTCGTCGACGGCGACGGCGGCGCGCGCGGCGAGGTCGTGCTCGTGTGGAGCGGCGGGCTCCGGATGGCGCGCGGCTTCCACGACGTCGCGGCGGTCTCTCTTCGTCTCCCCTAACGCGCGGTCGCCCGCGCGCCTCCCATGCCTGCAACCGTCGGCGTCAACTTCCTCTCGGTCGTCCACGCGACCAGCAACGGCACGTCGGTCGCGTTCCCGGACGTCTGCAAGACGCCCGGCCCGCCGGCCCCGTTCGTCCCCATCCCGTACCCCAACATCGCGATGTCGTCGGACACCGCCTCGGGCAGCCAGAAGGTCAAGATGGACGGCAACCCGATCTGCACCAAGGACTCGAACTTCAAGATGAGCACCGGCGACGAGGCCGGCTCGGCCGGCGGCGGCATGCTCAGCAGCAAGATCAAGGGCAAGGCCGAGTTCGTGCTGTTCTCGTTCGACGTCAAGGTGGAGGGCAAGAACGTGGCCCGGGCGCTGGACATCATGCTCCACAACGACAAGAACACGCCGCCCTTCCCCGTCCTCCAGCCGCCGGTCGTGATCATCGGGCTGCCGCCGGTGCCGGAGTGCCTCATGTGCGGCAAGCCGCTCTAGCGATGCGCGACGCCACGTTCACCGGAGTGGGGCTCGTGACGAGCCTGGGCCACGACGCCGTGACGGCGGCGGCGGCGGCGCGCGCCGGGCTCGTCCGCCCGGCGCTGCTGCCGGTGTGGGTCGCCAACGCGGAGACGCGGGACCCCGAGCCGGTCGTCGGGCACGCCGTGGCGGGCCTGGCGGACGGATTCGAGGGCGCGGGCCGCCTGCTGCGGCTCGCCGCGCTCGCCCTGGCCGACCTCGTCCGGACGACGCCGGCCGAGACGCTCCGCACGGCCCACTGGCTCGTCGCCCTCCCCGAGACGGTCCCGCCGGCCCCGCCGCCGGCCCTCGCCGAGGCGGGGGCGGCACCCGCGGAGGTCCCGGCGGCCGAGGCCCCGGCGGCCGAGGCCTCGCAGGCGGCCCCGCGGCGCCTGGACCCGGCCCGCCTGCGGGCGCTCATCGAACAGGCGACGGGCGCGCCCGTCCCCGAGAGCCGCTTCCAGGTGTTCGACGGCCGCGTCGGCGTGGTCCGCGCGCTCGGCCACGCGCAGCGCCTCGCGGCCGGCGGCGCGGCGTGCGTCGTCGGCGCAGCCGACAGCCTCGTCGACCGCGCGGTCGTGCAGGCGCTGCACGCGCACGGGCGGCTGCTCGCCGGCGGCGCGGGCGTCGGCCTCCAGCCCGGCGAGGCCGCCGCGTTCGTCGTCGTCGAGCCCGACGGCGCGCGGCCGGCCCTCGGGCACATCGGGGCGGGCGCGCTCGGCCACGAGCCCGACCACCAGTACAGCGGCCGCCCGGCGCTCGGGCGCGGCCTCGCCGCGGCCGCGGCGCAGCTCCCCCGCGGCGGG
>JAYWIE010000468.1:0-2421 GCA_043789155.1 Rubricoccaceae bacterium
GAACGCTCCGGGCCCGACGGCCCTGGTCTCACCGCCCGACGGGGCCGACCTCGGGATCGTGACGTCGGTGCTTCTGGACTGGACGCCCGCGTCGAGGGCGGCGGGGTACTTGGTCGAGCTCGCGCTCGACGAGGCCTTCACGCTCGGCGTGCAGCGGAGCGAGGTGGGGGCCGACTCTCTCCGGGTCTCCCCCACGCCCAACGTCCGGCAGACCTACTACTGGCGCGTCCGAGGCATCAACCCGGGCGGCGACGGGCCGCTCTCGGACGTCCGCCGCTTCACGGCCTACGGCCCCTACGAGCCTCGCGTCGAGGACGTGCAGGAGTGGGACGCGGCCGGCCCCGTCGCCACCGACGCGGACGGCAGCGCGGCGGACCCGTCGCTGCTGAACAGCGAGAACTCCACGCGGACGCGCCCGCCGACCTATTCCGTCGGTGCATTCGGCGCACCCTCCAACGACCCGGCCGCGGTCGTCGCCCGGCTGGACTTCGGCGGGCTCCTGCTCGCCAACGCCCCGCGCGAATACGAACTCCGCTGGGTCGACGCCGCGACGCAGGGCCAGGTCATCCTCAACCGCGGCTGGGACCGAACGGACCCGGCCCGCGCCTTCCTGACGTGCGTCGAGACCGGCGCCGTCGTCGCCAACGCCTACCCGACCAGCCTCGTGAGTACGCCGGCACCGGTCGTCCGGGGGTACCCGCGGATGCCGTTCCAGGCCTGGGAGATCGAGTCCGACGGGACCGAGCGGCAGGTCCACGCCAACGTCCTCGACGACGACGCGGACATGTGCTACTCGTTCACGACGCCCGCCAACAGCGGGGCCGCGCCGCTGGCCGGCGGCGGCTACGAGCGCCTCTACGTCAGCCGCGTCCCCTACGTCGAGAGCGAGCTCGCGAATCCGGCGGACGTCCACACCCGCGCGAACGTGCAGGGCGCAGCGTCGCAGGCCTTTGGCCGGATGACGATCCTACCGCGCACCAGCCCGGCGCGGCCGCCGCAGGCCGGCACGCGGATCCGCATCGTCACCAGCGACGACTACACGACGGCGGCCGAGGGGCCGCCCGCGTCGGCGGCCGGGATCGAGATCGGCGCGGCGCGGCCGAACCCGGTCCACAGCCGTGCCGCGGTCCGGTTCACGACCGGGACCGTGGGGACCGTACGCCTGAGCCTGTACGACGTGCTCGGCCGGCGCGTGGCCGTGCTGGCCGAGGGCGAGCGGCCGGCGGGCCAGCACGAGGCGACGCTGGACGCGCGCCGGCTGGCTCCGGGCGTCTACCTGCTCGTGCTGGAGTCGGGCGGCGCGCGGGCGGTCCGGCCCGTCACCGTCGTGCGGTGAGGCCTCCGTCCATGCATTTCCCCATGCCTCTCGCCCCGCCCCTCGCGCCCGCGCAGCGCTAGCTTTCGGGACAACACGCATCCCGCCCTCTTGGCCGAACTCCCGCCCGTCGTCGACCGCACCGTGGCCATCACCGGTGCCGAGCCCCTGCTCCTCTTCGGCTTCAACGACGTCTACCTCCGCAAGGTCGAGGCCGCGTTCCCAGAGACCCGCATCGTCGCGCGGGGCGACGAGCTGCGCCTGCGCGGCCCCGAGGAGCAACTGGACCGCATCGAGCGCGTCATCGGCGAGCTCACGCTGATCCTCAACCGCAACGCCAACCTCACCGAGACCGACGTCGACACGGTCCTCGAGATCAACCGGCAGGGCGGCGCGGCGCGGCGCTCGGCCGCCACCGACGCCATCCTGTTCACGCCGATGGGCGGGACCGTCAAGGCGAAAACGCCCGGGCAGGGGCGGCTCGTCGAGGCCGCGCGCGGCTCCGACATCGTCTTCGCCGTCGGGCCGGCCGGCACGGGCAAGACGTACGTCTCGGTCGCGCTCGCCGTGTCGGCGCTCAAGAGCCGGCAGGTCAAGAAGATCGTCCTCGCGCGGCCGGCCGTCGAGGCCGGCGAGAGCCTCGGCTTCCTGCCGGGCGGCTTCCGCGACAAGGTGGACCCGTACCTGCGGCCGCTCTACGACGCGCTCGAGGACATGATCGAGCGCGACAAGCTCCAGAGCTACCTCGAGCGCAACATCATCGAGATCGTCCCGCTCGCCTACATGCGCGGCCGCACGCTCACGAGCGCCTTCGTCATCCTGGACGAGGCGCAGAACGCGACCGCGGGCCAGATGAAGATGTTCCTGACGCGCCTCGGGGCCGGCTCGCGCGCCATCGTCACCGGCGACGGCACCCAGACCGACCTCCCCGTGCGCGTGCTCTCGGGCCTCGTCCAGGCCCGCGACATCCTCGAGGGTGTCGACGGCATCGACTTCGTGGACTTCGACAAGGGCGACGTCGTGCGGCACAAGCTCGTCCGCGACATCATCGAGGCCTACGAGAAGGCCGTAGACGTCGAGGAGCCCGGCCGGCGCGCGTAGGGGAG
>JAYWIE010000469.1:0-2417 GCA_043789155.1 Rubricoccaceae bacterium
CCGACGTCGCCGCGGCGACGGCGTGGCAGCGCGCGGCCTTCGCCGTCTACGACGCGCCGCTCGGGGCCGTCGCGGTCCAGGTGCAGCGGGCGTTCGGCACGCCGGTCCGCCTCGCGCCGGGCGTCGACCCGACCGAACGTGTGACCGCCATCCTGCCGCGCGCCGACGACGCCGCAGCCGTCGTCGCCGACCTCGCGGCGAGCCTCGGCTACCGCGTCCGCCCGCGCGACGGCGGCTTCGACCTCGTCCCCTGACCCCGACGCCTCCGATGCGCCCGTTTCTGCTCCTGCTCGTCCTCGCCGCACCCGCTGGCCGCACCGCCGCCGCACAGACCGGCCCGACGCCCGGCCCGGCCGTCGCCACGCTCGGCGAGGCGCTGCGGACGCTCGCCGAGGCGCGCGGGCTCAGCCTCGCCTACCCGTCCGGCCTCGTCGCCGGGCGGACGACCGCGTGCCCGCGCGCCCGCTGGGCCGACCGCGCCCTGCCCGACGCCGCCGCGCTGCGCTGCGTCCTCGGCGGGACCGGCCTCGCCGCGCGGACGCTGCCGTCGGGCACGCTCGCGCTCGTCCGCGAGGCCGCGCCGCCGCCTGCGCCGCGCCTGCCCCGCCCGCACCGCCGCCTGCGCCGCGGCCCGCGCCGCGGCCGCCCGAGACCGTCGTGCTCTCGGGCGTCGTGACGGACGCCGAGACGGGCGAGGTGCTCATCGGCGCGACCGTCGCCGCGCCCGATCTCGGCCGCGGCGTCGCCACCAACGCCTTCGGCCACTACGCGCTGACGCTGCCGGCCGGGACCGTCGCCGTCGTGGTGCGCTACGTCGGCTACGCCGTACGCCGCGAGACGCTCGCGCTCGTGGCCGACCGCCGCTTCGACGTCGCGCTCACTGCCGACGCCGTGCTCGCGGCCGTGACGGTCGAGGCCGACGACGACGCGCTGCGGCGGCCCGAGGACACGCCGCTCATGGGCCAGGCCACGCTCACGGCCAGCGACGTCCAGGGCCTGCCCGCGCTGCTCGGCGAGACCGACGTCCTCAAGGCCGTCCAGACGCTGCCCGGCGTGCGCGGCGGGGCCGAGGGCACGGCCGGCATCTACGTCCGCGGCGGCTCGCCGGACCAGACGCTGATCCTGCTCGACGGCGTGCCGGTCTACAACGCGAACCACCTCTTCGGCTTCCTGTCGGTCTTCAACGGCGACGCCGTGAACCGGGTCGAGCTCACCAAGGGTGCGTACCCGGCGCGCTTCGGCGGCCGGCTGGGCTCCGTGCTGGACGTGCGCCTGCGCGACGGCTCCATGGACGAGGTCGGCGGGCAGGGGCAGGTCGGGCTGCTCTCCAGCCGCCTGCTCGTCGAGGGCCCGATCGTGCCCGGCCGCGCCTCGTTCCTCGTCTCCGGCCGGCGGACCTACGCCGACGTCGTCGCGGGGCCGTTTATCGACGCGGCCAACCGCCGCGCCACCACCGACGGCGGCTCGCGGTTTGAGCCGACGGCCTACTTCTACGACCTCAACGCCAAGCTCAACTGGCGCGCGACCGAGCGCGACCGGCTCTACCTCAGCCTCTACAGCGGCTTCGACGCCTTCGGCGCGACGGTCACCGACACGCCGCTGGAGTGCGGCCGGCAGGGCTGCACCGACGGCCCCGAGAAGCGCGAGACGATCGGGCTGGACTGGGGCAACCTCACGGGCGCGTTCCGCTACACCCGCGTCGTGTCGCCGCGCGTCTTCTCGGCGCTCACGCTGACCGCGAGCGACTACGCCTTCGACGTCAGCGCCGACCTCCGGCAGGCCGTCGGCACGCCCGGCGAGCAGGCCGCGCAGGCGCGCTACCGCTCGGGCATCCGCGACCTCGCCGCGCGCTTCGACCTCGATGTGGCCGCGGGCCGCGGCCACGCCGCGCGGGCCGGCCTCGGCGCGGCCATCCACCGGTTCTCACCCGGCGCGCTCACGATCGCCGGCACCGCGCCGGACGCCGCGCGCATCGACACGACGCTCGGCGCGGCCCGGACGCTCGGGGCCGACCTCACGGCCTACGCCGAGGACGAGTGGACTGTCTCGCCGCGGCTCACGCTCGGCCTCGGCGTCCACGGCGCGCTGTACACGTCCGGCGGAGCCCTGTACCCGTCGCTGGAGCCGCGCCTCTCGGCCGCCTTCCGCCTCCGCGACCGGCTCGCTCTCAAGGCGTCCTTCGCCGCGACGCAGCAGCCGCTTCACCTGCTCACGTCGGCGGGCGGCATCGGCCTCCCGGCCGACCTCTGGGTGCCGGCGACGGCGCGCTTCGGGCCGGAGCGCGGCCTCCAGGCGGCCGTCGGCCTCGCCGGGTCGAGCGCGTCCGGACGGACGACGTGGACGCTCGAGGCCTACAGCCGCACGATGCGCGGCCTCGTCGAGTACCGCCCCGCCGCCGTCTTCGCTGCCCCGACCGA
>JAYWIE010000470.1:0-8563 GCA_043789155.1 Rubricoccaceae bacterium
GTCCTGCTCCGCCTCGCGCCCGACGGCGTCGCCGCCGACGCCCCGCCGGTGACGCTGCTCACGACCGAGCGCCACGACCGCCGCGGCGCGCTCCTCGACGCCACGATCGGCGCGCTCACGCTTGCGGCCGGGGCCGCGGCCGTCGTCACCAAGTTCCGCGCGGACCGCCTCGACGACCGCTACCGCGATCCCGCCAGCGCTGAGCGCGGCTCGGCCGACCTTCGTGCCGAGGCGCAGCGCCTGGACCGCCTCTCGCTCGTCGCCCTCGGCGCGATGCAGCTCGGCGTCGGTGCCATCGCCCTCCGCCTCGTCCTGAGGTAGGAAAGGGTTGAAGGGTTGAAACGGACAAGTGGAATAGTTCAGTCCAGTTACCCGAACCGATAAAAAATTGTCATCCCGGACTCAATCCGGGATCTGTCTTTTGCATCTTCTTACGCGAAGAAACGCAAAAAGGCGGATCCCGGATCACGTCCGGGATGACACGTAGGGCGGGGGGCCACATTCCGCCGAGCCGCCGTGCCGCCGTCTACTCCCAGCGGACCGTCAGCACGACGCGCGTACGGCCGTCGCCGAAGCGGAGCGGCGTCGAGTCACCTGCGCGGGCGTCGCCGATGCGAGAGACCAGCGCGGAGACCTCGGTCACGAACAGGTCGTCGTCGTCGTCGAACCCGCCCGAGTCGCGGTCCGCGACGACGATCCGGAGCGGCGCGCGGACCGAGAGCGGCGTCGACGTCCCGACCGGCAGCGTGAGCGGGAGCTCAGCCGCGCGCACGTTCTCGCGGACCGTCGTGCGGACGAGCACGCTGCGGTAGCCCAGCGGCCCCGGCGGCGCGCCGTCCACGACGTCGACGTAGACGTCCGGCGGGCCGGGCGAGATCGACCCGTCCCAGTCCTGGTCCAGCGGCAGCGCCTCGACCGTGACCGCGGTCACGACGGCGCGTGTCACTGGCTCGCGGCCCTGCCCCGAGCAGCCGGCCGCGAGGCACACGGCGAGCAGGGCGGCGGGGCGGGAGGGGAGCGGCATGACGGGCGAGGGGGCGTCCCGCAAGATCGCCCGCACATGACGAGCGTGTGTGCAGAGCGCGAAGGCACGCCCGAGCCCACGCCGTCCGCGCCCGGGCAGGCCGGTGAAACGGGCTGACGCGGCGGCGTCACGCGGCGGGGCTAGCTTGGGGCCACGCGAACACACCCTCCGCATGAAGCGCCTCGTCGTCGTCGAGTCCCCCACCAAGGCCCGCACGATCCGCAAGTTCCTGCCCGCCGGCTACCAGGTCGAGGCCTCGATGGGCCACATCCGCGATCTGCCGTCGTCGGCCGCCGAGATCCCGGCCAGCGTCAAGGGCGAGAAGTGGGCGCGCCTCGGCGTCAACGTCGCCGACGGGTTTACGCCGCTCTACGTCGTCCCGGCGGACAAGCGCAAGACGGTGAAGCTGCTCAAGGACGCCCTCAAGGACGCCGACGAGCTCTACCTCGCGACCGACGAGGACCGCGAGGGCGAGTCCATCGGGTGGCACCTCTTGCAGGTGCTCAACCCCAAGGTGCCCGTGAAGCGGATGGTGTTCCACGAGATCACCAAGGAGGCCATCCTGCGCGCGCTCGACGAGACCCGCGACCTCGACACCCGGTTGGTGGACGCGCAGGAGGCGCGGCGCATCGTGGACCGGCTCGTCGGCTACTCGGTCTCGCCGGTGCTGTGGCGCAAGGTGGCCCCGAAGCTCTCCGCCGGCCGCGTGCAGTCCGTCGCCGTCCGCGTGCTCGTCGAGCGCGAGTGGGAGCGCCTGGACTTCGTGTCCGCCGCCTACACCGACCTAGCCGCGACGCTCGAGCAGGGCGGGACGCGCTTCGAGGCCAAGATGACGCACCGCGGCGAGCAGCGCCTCGCCACGGGCAAGGACTTCGACGAGAAGACGGGCACGCTCACGGCGAGCGCCGCGAAGGCGCTCATGATGTCGCCCGAGGACGCCGAGGCGCTCGCGGGCCGGCTCAAGGACGGCCCGTGGCGCGTCGCGGCCGTCGAGCAGAAGAAGGCGACGCGCAAGGCCGGCGCGCCCTTCATCACGTCGACGCTGCAGCAGGAGGCCAACCGCAAGCTCGGCATGTCTGCCCGGCGCACGATGCAGACGGCGCAGAAGCTCTACGAGCAGGGTCACATCACGTACATGCGGACCGACTCGCCGACGCTCTCGCAGGAGGCCCTCGACGCCGCCCGCGGGGCCGTCGAGCGGCGCTACGGGAAGGAGTTTCTCTCGCCCGGCCCGCGGCAGTTCACGGCCAAGGTGCGCAACGCGCAGGAGGCGCACGAGGCCATCCGCCCGGCCGGCACGCAGATGCGCACGCGCAGCGAGATCGGCCTCTCGGGCGACGAGGGCGCGCTCTACGACCTCATCTGGAAGCGGACCGTCGCGAGCCAGATGGCGGACGCGCGCCTGCTCCAGACGCGCGCGACGGTTCTCGCGAGTGAGGGCACCGCGGACGAATCGACGTTCCGGGCGTCGGGGCAGGTCGTCGAGTTCCCGGGCTTCTTCCGGGCCTACGTCGAGGGCCGCGACGACCCCTCGGCCGCGCTCGACGACCGCGACAACCCGCTGCCGCAGCTCGCGGTCGGCGACCGGCCCGGCTGCCGCGCCGTCACGGCGGACACGCACCACACGCGCCCGCCGGCGCGCTACACCGACGCCTCGCTCGTGCAGAAGCTCGAGGCCGAGGGCGTCGGCCGCCCGTCGACGTACGCCTCGATCCTCGACACGATCGTCTTCCGCGGCTACGTCACCCGCGTCGGCAACCAGCTCGTGCCGACGTTCACGGCCTTCGCGACGACGAACCTGCTCGAGAAAAACTTCGAGCGCCTCGTCGACACCCAGTTCACGGCCAAGATGGAGTCCGACCTCGACGAGATCGCCGGCGGCGACGCCGAGGCGCGGCCCTACCTCGAGCGCTTCTTCAACGGCCCCGCCGGCCTCGAGGCGCTCGTCGCCTCGGGCGTCGACGCCATCGACCCGCGCGAGATCTCGACGATCCGCCACGCCAAGTGGGCCCCGTACGTCGTCCGCGTCGGCCGCTACGGGCCCTACGCGGCTACGCCCGACGACGAGACCAAGCGCGGCTCGCTGCCGCCGGACGCGGCCCCGGCCGACGTCACGCGCGCGGACCTCGAGGCGATGCTCGACGCCGGCGGCGACGAGCGCGTCGTGGGCATCCACCCCGAGGCGGGCCTGCCGATCCTGCTCAAGCAGGGCCCGTACGGCCCGTACGTCCAGCTCGGCGACGACGACGAGTTAGCCCCGGGCACCAAGCCCGCCAAGGGCGCGCCGAAGCCCAAGCGCGCCTCGCTCGAGGCCGGCACCCCGCTCGACGCCGTCGACCTCGACATGGCGGTCCGCCTGCTGATCTTGCCGCGCACGCTCGGCGAGCACCCCGAGACGGGCAAGCCGATCCTCGCCAACGTCGGCCGCTTCGGGCCGTACGTGCAGCACGAGCGCACGTTCGCGAGCCTGCCCAAGAACGGCGGCGACGACGTCTACACGGTCGACATCGCGCGCGCGCTCGAGCTCATCGCGCAGAAGGCGCAGAAGAACGCCCCGCTGCGCCGCCTCGGCGACCACCCGGTGACTGGCTCGCCGGTCGAGGTGTTCGAGGGCCGCTACGGGCCGTATGTCAAGCACGAGAAGACCAACGCGACGATCCCGAAGGAGATCGAGGCCGACGCGGTCACGCTCGAGCAGGCCGTCATGTTCATCACGGACAAGGCGGGCGCGCCGGCTCCCAAGAAGGCCGCGCCGAAGAAGACGGCCGCCAAGAAGCCCGCAGCGAAGAAGCCCACGGTGAAGAAGCCCGCGGCGAAGAAGCCCGCGGCCAAGGCGACGCCGGCCGCGACGCCGAGCCGCCTCCGCAACGCGTCGTGACGCGCGCCGGGCCGTCCGCGCAGGACGGCCCGGACAGGCTCAGCGGTCGATCCGGAGGACGTAGAGGCCGGAGCCGCTCGAGAAGTGGGCCTGCACGACGACCTCGTGCGTCCCGCTCTCGGTGAGGCGGAACCGGCTGATGCGGCTGTTGCGGCCGTCGGCGTCGTCGTTGCGGGCGAGCTCCGCGCCGCGCGGGCTCAGGAGCGACACCTCGGGGTCGAAGTCGCGGCTCGCGAGCGTCACCGTGACGACGTCGCCGCGGCGGCCGTCGAAGCGGACCGTGTGCTGCTCGCCCGGCTCGAGACGGTCGCGGACGTCGCGGCCGACCGGGTCCTCAGCCTGTCCGTAGCCGCCCTGTCCGTAGCCGCCCTGTCCGTCGCCGTCGTCGTCGCGACCGGCACCGTCGCCGCGCGTGCCGTCGTCCTGGCCGTACCCGTCGTCCGCGCCGCGGCGGCCGTCGAGGGCGAGGCTCAGGGTGAGATCGCCGCGGCGCGAGCGCGCGAAGTCGCGGGCGAGCACGACGTACGTCCCGCTCTCGGCGAGGCGCACGCGGTCGAGCCGGCTGTCGCGGTCGCGCCCGCCGTCGTCGTCGCTCGCGACGAGGGTGCCGCCGGGCGCGTAGAGCTCGAGGGTCGGGTCGATGTCGCGGCCGTCGTCGGTCAGGAGCAGCGAGACGCGCTGGCCGGCGCGGGCCCGGAACGTCCACTGGAGCGCCGCGCCGGCGTCGAGGTACTCCGTGAGCCGCTCGCCGTCGCGGATGGCCCCGGCGTCGACAACGCGGCCGGACGGGTTGCGGCTCGGCGGGCGGACGCCGCCGCGGCCCGCGCCGAGGTCTACGCGGACCGAGTACGCCCCGCCGTCGCGGTCGGTGTAGGCCCGCACGACGAGCCGGTAGCGGCCGGCGCGGTCGAGCCGGACGTCGTTGAGGGCGCTGTCGGTGCCGTCCCCACCGTCGTCGTCGGTCGCGACGAGGGTGCCGGAGGGGCTGTAGAGGTCGAGCACGGTGTCGAAGCGGCCACTCGCGGCCGTGGCCGAGAGGCGGTCGCCGGCGCGGGCGTCGACGGTCCACGAGGCCTGCTCGCCGCTGCGGAGCTGGGCGCTGCGGGGCTCGCCCGGGCGGAGCGTGCCGGCCTGCGCCTGCGCCGCGAGGGGTGCGAGCGCGAGCGCGACGAATGCGAGGGCGGTGCGGAACGGCATGGTTTCAGGCCAGTTGGGGGACGCGTGCAAGGTAGGCCGCGCTGCTCCGCGGCCGCGTCACATCTCGGACCGGCGCGGCCGTCGGCTAGATTCACGGCGGTCCCTGCCCCACCCGAATGCGCCTCGCCCGTCCCTCCGCCCTCGCCGTGCCGCTCGTGTGGGGTACGCTCGCGGCCGCCGTGCTCGGGCTGGCCGCGCTGCGCGGCGTCGGACCCGCGGCCGGCGCGGCGGTCGCCGGCGTCGTGTTCGCCGCCGTCGTCGTGTGGGCGCTTCGAGGGCCGCTCTCGCGGCTGCGCGCGGCGCGCCAGCAGCTGAGCCCGGCACAGCGCGCGTGGCTCGCCGGGCACGTCCGGCTCTACGCCGCCGCCGACGCGCCGGCGCGTGCGCGCTTCGAGCGCGACGTCCGCTTCCTGCTCGCCGACCTGACGTTCGAGGCTGCGGGCGGCGTGGCCCTCACGGACGCGCTGCGGCTCGCGGTCGCAGCCGGCGGGGCGTGCCTGCTCCACGGCCGGCCCGAGTGGGAGCTGCCCCTCGGCCGGACGATCCTGTTCGTCCCGAGCACGTTCGACGAGGCCTACGGCGACGAGGAGGCCGGGCTGTACGACGGGATGGTCCACCCGCAGGGCCCGGTCGTGCTCGCGGCCGACGCCGTCGCCGCGGGCTGGACGCGCGCCGACGGCTCGAACGTCGTCCTGCACGAGCTCGCGCACCTCTTCGACATCGACGGCACGGGCGCGGACGGCGTCCCGACGTTCCTCGACGCCGCCTCGACCGACGCCTGGACGGCCCTCGCGGACGCGGAGATGCGAAAGGCGCGCGCGGGCCGGAGCGTCCTCCGGAGCTACGCCGCCCACGACCGCGCCGAGCTTTTCGCCGTCTCGACCGAGCAGTTCTTCGAGCGCCCGGCCCGCCTCCGCGCGCGTCACCCCGAGCTCTACGACGCCCTCCGAGCCGTCTACGCTCTCGACCCGCCCGACGAGGCTGCGCCCGAGGACGCCGGCTCGATGATGGCCCGTCGGTGGGACGAGTAGGCCCCCGTGCGACAGCGAACGCGCGGCGTTGCACCGCGCGCCGTTGCACAGCGCGGCGCTGCACCGCGCGCGGCGACGTGCCTCAGCGGACGAACACGAAGCTGTTGGTCATCCGCCCGTAGCTGAGGCTCGTGATGCCGTTGCGGGTCGAGCCTGAGAAGGTGTCGCGCCCCGCGCGGACCTCCGCCGTGACGCGTCCGCCGTTCGCGAGCGTGATGAGCCCGGCGTGGACCGCCGCCGTGCACACGGACGACGTCTCGCCGTAGGTGTCGGTGCCGGTGATGCGCTCGGCGCGCCCGCCGCGGGGGCAGTCGAACACGAACTGCCGCCCGGCCTCGCGGGAGAACTGGATGATCCGGGAGGTCCACGTGAGCGAGACGGCCTCGCCTGCGGGACGGGTGCCCATCGCTTCGGACGCCGCGGCGCGGGCCGGCGCGAGCACGGCGGACGCGGGCGCGCATCCGGCAGCGGCGAGGAGGAGGCAGAGCAGAAACGGGCGCATGGTCGGGCGGAAAGTCCCGCTGCCTAGGGCTTAGCGAGAGGGTGGAGGCCCTGTTGACCAAGTAAAATCAACAGGTTCGGCCGAGTATACGGTGGTGCCGCCTGGCGCGCAAGAACGCTGGGGCGGCGGTGCATGGGAGCGGCCAGACCGGTAGGTGCAGGACCCGGCATCCCGGTGCTGATGTTGAGCCGGACAGTGCAGAACGCGCACTGCTGGAGCTGGAAGACGAGGTTGCCCAGCCGCGCCAGTTGCGCGACGTGATGGTGAACGTTTCGGTCGGTCGCGCGCGCCCACATGTTCGAGCCGCCGAATGGCGTAAGAGTTACGCAGTTGCCCTAAAACCGACCGGAACGCTCTTGAAAACGTCATTCCCTCCGCCGCCGTCGGCGGCGGGCACGCGGGACCGCGAAGCGACGGCGTAGCCCACCCAGAGTACAGACTGGAAGGGCGTCGTCCCGATTCTGGATTCCCGCGTTCGCGGGAACGACGGCAAGAGGGGGACGCCCAACTGCGTAACTCCTGTGGGCGGAACGCTCAGGCGGGACCGCCGCTCCATTCTGGCCGCTCCGTGCCGAGCGCGACGTGCTCCGCCCGCGCGTCGCCCGGCGACAGGTGATCGAGAGACCGCGGGCGATCCGGCGTATCCTGCGCTCCGTCTCCGCCGTGCGACGGACAGGAGGCACCATGTTCTCAGGTCTACAGACCTTCGAGGTATCTCCCATGCGCCTCATCGAACGCCGATCCTTCCTGCTCACTGCGCTGTCGGCGGTGCCCCTCGCCTCGTGCGCGTCCACGCGCCGCGCCGGGCCCCTCCGGAGACGTCACGCCGGCACGCTCGTCCGGGCCGGCCAGGACCGCACGGGCTCGGCCCGCACCGTCTTCGGCGAGCTCCGCCTCGACGCGAAGGTGCTGCCGGAGGACGCCGACGGCGGCCTTTATGTCATCGAGCACACCGACGGCGCGAAGGGCGGCCCGCCGCGGCACGTCCACCATGCGCAGGACGAGTGGTTCTACGTTCTCGAAGGGGCGTACCGCATTCAGGTCGGAGAGGAGCGGTTCGACGTCGGCCCCGGGGACTCCGTCTTCGCCCCGCGCGAGGTCCCGCACGTGTGGGCGCACGTGAGCGGAGGACAGGGGCGGCTCATCCTCGCCTTCCAGCCTGCGGGGCAGATGCACGCGTTCCTGGGCGCGCTGGCCGAACTGGGGGGCGCACCGGCACCCGAGGCCATGGCGTCTCTCTTCGCGTCGCACGGGATGACGATGCTCGGCCCTCCGCTCCCCGTAGGCTAGGGGCCCGTCAGTGCACGGGCACCACCTCGGGCTCGACGGGCTGGCCCTCGGCCGCGCCGATCTCCGTCCCGCGGCCCGGGGCCTCGCCGAACGTCCGGCGCAGCGGCAGCGCGGGCACGAACAGCGTCGCGACGAAGCCGCAGGCGACGAACGCGGCCGCGAGCGTGTACATGGTGCGGATGGCCGACGCGAAGGCCTCGCGCGCCAGCGGCGACACGGCCGCCGCCGCTCCGGCCGTGCCTTCCCCGCGCCCGGCGAGCGCGCCGAGCGCCTCGGGGCCTAGCGCCGTCACGAGCGTCACGGCGAGGATCGAGCCGAGCGCCGCCGCGCCGACCGAGCCCCCGATCTGGCGGAAGAACTGCGAGAGGCTCGTCGCCTGCCCGAGCAGCCGCGCGTCGACCGCGTTCTGGACAGCCAGGGTGAACAGCGGCAGGCTCGGGCCGACGCCCAGCCCGCAGATGACCATGTACAGCGTGACCTCGCCGAACGTCGTCGCCGTCGTCATGCGGCTCAGCAGCACCATCCCGACGAACAGCACGGCCCCGCCGCCGACCATGAACGGCTTGTAGCGCCCGAACCGCGACACGAGCTGCCCTGAGACCGTCGACCCGAACACGACGCCCATCGAGAGCGGGATGAGG
>JAYWIE010000471.1:0-2404 GCA_043789155.1 Rubricoccaceae bacterium
CATCCCGCATCCCGCATCCCGCATTCGTCAGCGGGTGAGGTGGAGGGCGCGGCGGACGTCGTCGGCGGCGCGCGCGGCCTCGTCCGGGCGGTAGACGCCGAACGCGAGCCGGTCCGGCCGCACGACGACGACGGCCGGCGCGCGCCCGGCCCACTGCGCGAGGACGCCGTCAGCGTCTCGGAGCGACTCGGCAGCCGGGCTGCCGACCGTCACGAACCGCGCCCCGAGGCGGCTCCACACGTCGCCCGCGCTCTCGCCGCCCGCCCACGCCCGCGCGTCCGTGCCGACGCCGACGACGCCGAACCGCGGGCCGACCGCGGCGTCGAGGCGGAGCCGGCGGCCGTCGGGCGTCGCGAGGGTGGCGTTGGGGACGCGCGCCGCGCGTGGCGGGCGGCCGAGGACGGGCCGGACGGCCGGGAACGGGGCCGAGACGTCGGGCAGGCCGCGCAGGCGGACCGCGGCGCGCAGCACGGCGTCGCGGACGCGCGCCGCGGCCCCGCCGGCCGAGACGAGGCGGCCGAGGCGGACCGCGAGCCGGGTCACGGCCGCGACGTGCGGCCGGCGCTCGGCCTCGTAGGCGTCGAGCAGGGCCGCGCCGGCCGTGCCGTGCCAGACGAGCGCGAGCATCCACGCGAGCGTCGCCGCGTCCTGCACGCCGGCCCCGATGCCCTGGCCGAGGAACGGCGGCATCTGGTGCGCGGCGTCGCCGGCGAGCAGCAGCCGCCCGCGCCGCCACGTCTGCGCGACGAGGTCGTGGAAGGTGTAGACGGCCGCGCGCTCGACCTCGACCGCGTCGGGATCGACGTAGCGCGCGAGCAGCTGCCGAAGGACGTCCGGGCGCGTCACGTCGGCCTCGGTCTCGCCCGGCAGCAGGCGGAACTCCCAGCGCCGGCGGCGGCCCGGGAACGGCACGAACGTCGCCGGCCGGCGCGCGTCGGCGATCTGGAGCAGGTGCTCGGGCAGCGGGACGTCGCCCGTCAGCAGCGTGTCCACGACGAGCCACGGCTGCTCGAAGCGGCCGCCGGCGAGGCGCGCGCCCATCGCCTCGCGGACCCGGCTCCGCGCGCCGTCGCACCCGACGACGTGGCTCGCGCGGAGCGCGAACGGCGCGCCGTCGGCTGTGCCCCGGACCGTCACGCCGCCGGCGTCCTCCCGGACGTGCTCGACCGCGTGGCCCGGGCGGACGTCGACGCCGGGCGCGCGGGCGAGGCGCTCGCGCAGGGCGACCTCGACCGTCGGCTGGTGGATGAGGACGGCCGCCGGCCAGCCCGTCTCCGCGCCCGGCCGCTGGCGCGCGTGCAGCAGCGGCCTGAGGCGGGCGTCGACGAGCCGGAAGCCGTCGATGGCGCGGCCGGCGGCGACGACGTCGCGGGCGACGCCGGCGTCGTCGGTGAGGCTGGCGAGCACGCGCAGGCCGTCGCCGTCGAGGTGGGCCGCGCGCGGGAGCGCGTGCGGCGTCCGGTCGCGCTCGAGCACGACGACGCGGACGCCCTGCCGGGCGAGCGCGAGCGCGAGGACGGCCCCGACCGGCCCGAGCCCGATCACGACGACCGGCGCGCGGGCGTCCGGCCCGAGGTCTTCGGGCGCGTCAGGCGTCACGCTCGGCGCGCCGGAACGCCTCGACGACAGCGCGAGGTGCCGCGACCGGCCGCCCGCGCGCGACGTCGACGAAGCACAGGACCGTCTGCCCCGAGACCAGCACGGCGTCCTCGCCCGCGCGGCGCACGGCGTAGTCGATGGTCACGCGCACGCGCGGCACGTCCACGAACGTCGCCGTGACCTCGACGGCGTCGTCGTAGCGCGCCGGGCCGTGGTACCGGATCGTCGCCTCGACGACCGGCATGATCACGCCGTCCGCCTCGAGGCTGGCATAGGCGACGCCCTGCGAGCGCAGCGCCTCGGTCCGCGCCGCCTCGAACCAGTCGAGGTAGTGCGTGTGGTAGACGACGCCCATCGGGTCGCACTCGCGGTAGCGCACGCGGTGGCGGTGGACGTAGGAGATCACGGGGGCAGTGGGCAGTGGCCAGCAGGCAGTGGCAGACGGTATCGGACGTGCATCTCTGCCACCGGTTCGGGCTCGCCCGATGGCCATTGCCTACTGGCCACTGGCCTCCTCAGGCCTCGGCGAACGCGCCCATGGCGTCGAACTTGGCGAGGCGGCCGGCGAGGAGCGCGTCCGTCGGCTGGCCGGCGAGCGCGTCGAGGGTGCGCGCGATGGCGCGGCCGACGGCGTCGTAGGTCGCGTCGAGGTTGCGGTGCGCGCCGCCGGTCGGCTCGGCCACGACCTCGTCGACGACGCCCTGCTCGATGAGGTCCGAGGCGGAGAGCTTGAGCGCGCGCGCGGCGTCCTCCTTGTGGTCCCAGTTGCGCCACAGGATCGACGAGCACGACTCGGGCGAGATGA
>JAYWIE010000472.1:0-8523 GCA_043789155.1 Rubricoccaceae bacterium
CCGCGGCTCCGTCGCCATCGAGCACACGCTCGGCCGCCTCGGCGCGGAGCGCCTGTGGGCGCTCATGCAGCAGAAGCCGTACGTCGCCGCGCTGGGCGCGATGACCGGCGGCCAGGCCGTCCAGCAGGTCAAGGGCGGGCTGGACGCGATCTACCTCTCGGGCTGGCAGGTCGCGGCGGACGCCAACCTCGCCGGGCAGGTCTACCCGGACCAGAGCCTCTACCCGGCGACGTCCGTCCCGACCGTCGTCGAGCGCATCAACCGGGCCCTCCTCCGGGCCGACCAGATCGCCGTGAGCGAGGCCGCCGCCGACGGCGGCGGACAGGGCGACGCGACGCACTGGCTCGCGCCCATCGTCGCCGACGCCGAGGCCGGCTTCGGCGGCGCGCTCAACGCCTACGAGCTCATGCGGGCCATGATCGAGGCCGGTGCCGCCGGCGTCCACTTCGAGGACCAGCTCGCCAGCGAGAAGAAGTGTGGCCACCTCGGCGGCAAGGTCCTCGTCCCGACGGGCGAGTTCGTGACCAAGCTCGTCGCCGCGCGCCTCGCCGCCGACGTCCTCGGCGTCCCGACCGTCCTGGTCGCCCGGACGGACGCCGACTCGGCGACGCTGCTCACGTCGGACGTCGACGACCGCGACAAACCGTTCGTGGACGCCGCCGCCGGGCGGACCTCCGAGGGCTTCTTCCCGGTCCGGAGCGGCCTCGACGCCGCCATCGCACGCGCGCTGGCCTACGCGCCCTACGCGGACCTGCTCTGGATGGAGACGTCCACGCCGGACCTCGCGCAGGCGCAGGCCTTCGCCGACGCCGTCCACGCGCAGTTCCCCGGCAAGAAGCTGGCCTACAACTGCTCGCCATCCTTTAACTGGGAGGCCAAGCTGGACCCCGAGACCATCGCGACGTTCCAGCAGCAGCTCGGCGCGATGGGCTACGCCTTCCAGTTCGTGACGCTCGCAGGTTTCCACGCGCTCAACCACAGCATGTTCGACCTCGCCCACGGCTATGCCCGCGAGGGCATGGCGGCCTACTCGCGCCTGCAGCAGGCCGAGTTCGCGGACGAGGCGCGCGGCTACACGGCCACGCGGCACCAGCGCGAGGTCGGCACGGGCTACTTCGACCGCATCCGCGAGGCCGTCACGCAGGGCACGGCCTCGACCGGCGCGATGGCGCACTCGACCGAGACCGCGCAGTTCTGAGAGGGCGTTGAGGATTGGACGCACAGCCTGAAACTGCCCCCCTCGGGGGGCTCCCGCGAAGCGGGTGGGGGGGTGCCTTCGGGCAAGAAACCCCCTCCGTCCGCTGACGCGGCCACCTCAGGTCAGGTCCGGGTGTCCCGGCGGGTTTACCCGGCCCGAGGGGAGGAGTTAAAACCTCAACGCCCTCCGAGGCGCGGGAACGCCGCGCGCGGCCAGCGGTCCCGCAAGGCCCGCCGCCGCCGCCCCGATGACGACCCTGCTCTGGCTCCGCAACGACCTCCGCCTCCACGACCACGAGGCCCTCGCCGACGCCGCAGCCGGCGCGGACCGCCTCGTGGCCGTGGCCTGCCTGGACCCGCGCCTGAGCGCCGAGACGCCGTGGGGCTTCACGCGCACCGGCCCGTTCCGCGCGCAGTTTCTGCTCGACAGCCTCGCCGACCTCCGGGCGGCGATGCGCGCGCGCGGCGGCGAGCTCGTCGTGCGCCGCGGCACTCCGGCCGACGTCGTGCCCGCGCTCGTGCGCGCGCACGATGTGGACGCCGTCTACGTCCACGCCGAGCCGATGCGCGAGGAGGCGGACGACGAGGCGGCCGTCCGCGCGGCGCTCCCGGCGGGCGTGCCGCTCCACGTGCGGTGGGGGCACACGCTCTTCCACCCGGACGACCTCCCGATGCCGGTCGGCGAGCTGCCGCGCGTCTTTACCGAGTGGCGCAAGCGGACCGAGGCGCGCAGCCGCGTCCGCCCCGAGATCGCCGCGCCGGCCCGGCTCCCGCCGCCGCCGGACGGCCTCGACGCCGGGGCCATCCCGAGCGTCCACGACCTCGGCATCGCCCCGGCCGAGGCCGACCCGCGCGCCGTCATGCCGTTCCCCGGCGGCGAGACGGCCGCCCTCGCCCGCCTCGACGCCTACCTCTGGGCCGGCGACCACCTCAAGACGTACAAGCTCACCCGCAACGGGCTGGTCGGGGCGGACTACTCGACCAAGTTCTCGCCCTACCTCGCCCACGGCTGCCTCTCGCCGCGCCACGTCTACTGGCAGACGCAGCGCTACGAGGCCGAGCGCCACAAGAACGACAGCACGTACTGGCTGACGTTCGAGCTGCTCTGGCGCGACTACTTCCGCTTCTACGGCCTGCTCCACGGCGACCGCCTCTTCCACGCCCACGGCCCCAAGGGCGAGCCGGTCGAGTGGGGCATCGACGCCGACGCCTTCGAGGCGTGGCGGACGGGCGAGACGGGCGTCCCCTTCGCCGACGCCGCGATGCGCGAGATGGCCCTGACAGGCTACACGTCCAACCGGATGCGGCAGAACGTGGCGAGCCTGCTCACCAAAAACCTCAGCCTGGACTGGCGCGCCGGGGCCGCCTGGTTCGAGCACTGCCTCGTCGACTACGACGTGACGTCCAACTGGGGCAACTGGGCCTACAACGCCGGCGTCGGGGCGGACCCGCGGGACCGCTACTTCAACCTCGCGTCGCAGGCCGCGCAGTATGATCCGCGCGGGGCCTTCGTCCGACACTGGATCCCCGAGCTCGCCAGCCTCCCCGACGCGCACGTCCACGCGCCCGAGGCGCTCCCGAAGGCGGCGCTGCAGCGCTACGGCGTGCAGCTCGGCCACACGTACCCGCACCCGATCGTGGACCTCGAGGCGTCCGTCGCCGCGCTCCGCACGGGCTCGAGCAAGACGGCGGCCTCGCAGGGCCGCGGCGGCCGCCGCGAGTCTCACCGCAACCGCTGACCGTCTGAGCACCGGCCGCGTGGGCGCATTCTTCCCGGCACGGCCCGCCGCGGCGCGCGTTCTTGGCAGCGGACCGACCCTGCACACATGACCGACTTCTACGACGTCGTCGTCGTCGGCGGCGGGCACGCCGGGGCCGAGGCCGCGCACGCCGCCGCCCACCTCGGAGCCCGCACGCTGCTCGTCACGACGCGCCTCGACACGCTCGGCGCGATGTCCTGCAACCCCGCCATCGGCGGCGTCGGCAAGGGCCAGCTCGTGCGGGAGATCGACGCGCTCGGCGGGCTCATGGGGCGCGCCGCCGACGCGACGGGCATCCAGTTCCGGATGCTCAACACGAGCCGCGGCCCGGCCGTCCACAGCCCGCGCTGCCAGTCGGACCGCATGGCGTACGCCGCCGACATCCGCGAGCGGCTCGAGGCCACGCCCGGCCTGTTCTTCCGCCAGGACTCGGTCGTCGACCTCCTCGAAACGGACGGGCGCATCGCGGGCGTCGTGACGGCCACCGGGCTCGAGGTCCGCGCCCGGTCGGTCGTGCTCACCAACGGCACGTTCCTCAACGGCCGCATCCACATCGGGACGCAGCAGACCGGCGGCGGGCGCGCCGGCGAGGCACCCGCGGTCGGCATCACGGCCGCCCTGCACCGGCTCGGCTTCGAGACGGGCCGCCTCAAGACCGGCACGCCGCCGCGCATCGACGGCCGGACGGTCGACTACTCCGCCTGCACCGAGCAGCCCGGCGACGCGCGCCCGCGGCCGTTCTCGTTCCTCACGGACGCCCTTCCGGCCGAGCAGCGCTCGTGCTGGCTCACGGCCACGACGCCCGCGGTCCACGACGCGCTCCGGGCCGGCTTCGCCGAGTCGCCCATGTACGCCGGCCGCATCGCGGGCCGGGGGCCGCGCTACTGCCCGTCCGTCGAGGACAAGATCGACCGCTTCGCGGACAAGGCCTCGCACCCGGTCTTCCTCGAGCCCGAGGGCCTGCGGACGACCGAGATGTACGTCAACGGCTTCTCGACGAGCCTGCCCGAGGCGGTCCAGACGGCCGCGCTGCGCCTCGTCCCCGGCCTGGAGCGTGCGCACGTGCTGCGGCCGGGCTACGCGATCGAGTACGACTACGTGCCGCCGCACCAGGTCCGGACGACGCTCGAGACGCATACGGTCGCCGGCCTTTTCCTGGCGGGCCAGATCAACGGCACGACGGGCTACGAGGAGGCCGCGGCGCAGGGCCTCATGGCTGGCGTCAACGCCGCCCGCGCCGCCGGCGGGCAGGACGGCGTGACGCTCGGCCGCGACCAGGCCTACATCGGCGTGCTCGTGGACGACCTCGTCGGCAAGGGCACGGACGAGCCGTACCGCATGTTCACGTCCCGCGCCGAGCACCGGCTGCTGCTGCGCCACGACACTGCGGACCGCCGCCTGACGCGGCTCGGGGCCGCGTGGGGCCTCGCCACGCCCGAGCGCCTCGCGCGCCTCGACGCCCGCGAGCGGGCCCTCGACGCCACGCGCGCGGCCCTCCACGCCACGGCCGTCGCGCCCGACGACGTCAACGGGTACCTCGAGCGTACGGGGACGCCCGGCATCGCCCGGCCCGTACGCCTCGCCGACCTCGCGCTGCGCCCCGAGGTCGTCCTCGAGGACCTCCTCGCCGCGACGGGCCACCGCGGCCTCGTCGCCGCGTCGCCGGGGCTGGACCGGACCGTCGACGCCGTCGCGACCGAGCTGCGCTACGCGGGCTACGTCGAGCGCGAGACGGCGCTCGCGGCCCAGATGACGCGCCTCGACCGCCTCGCCGTCCCGGCCGGCTTCGACTTCGCGGGCGTCCGCCAGATCACGCACGAGGCGCGCGAGCGCCTCGCCCGCGTCCGCCCGGCGACGCTCGGCCAGGCCAGCCGCCTCGCCGGCGTCTCGCCCGCCGACGTCCACGCGCTGATGGTCTTGCTTCGCAGGCCAGTGGCCAGTGGGCAGGTGGCCAGTGGCAGACGGCCGGGTGGCGCTGCGGCAGAATGGGACGGCTCCGGCTCCGCCTAGCTTGCGTCCTCCATAACGCCCCCACTGGCCACTGGCCCCATCCCACTGCCCCGGTGTTCGACCCCCTCGCCGCCCTCACCGACGACCAGCTCGGGACGCTGCACGCGTACGCGGCCGAGCTCGTGCGCGTCAACCGGGCGTACAACCTCGTCGCGCCGAGCACCGTCCGCGACATCCCCGAGCGGCACGTCCGCCACAGCCTCGCGCTGTCCGTGCGCGCGTTCCCCGACGGCGCGACGGTCGTCGACTGGGGCTCGGGCGGCGGCCTGCCGGCCGTGCCGCTCGCGATCCGCTTCCCCGCCGTCCGGTTCGTCGCCGTGGACGCCGTCGGCAAGAAGACCGAGGCCGTGCGGCTGTTCGCGCGTCGCCTCGCGCTGCCGAACCTGACGGTCTGGAACGGCCGCGCCGAGGCCTACGCCGGGCCGGCCCCGACGCACGCCGTCTCGCGCGCGACGGCCCCGCTCGCGGACCTCTGGCGCTGGTTCGCGGCCTGCCGCGTCCCGCTCGACGGCCCGCTCCCGGACACGTCGTGGCCGCCGGGCCTCGTCTGCCTCAAGGGCGGCGACCTCACCGTCGAGACCGCCGATCTCACGCGCGCCTTCCCCGAGGTCGCCGTCGAGACGGTCGGGCTGGGCGGCATCCTGGGCGGGGCCTACGCCGACAAGGCGCTCGTCGCGGTCACGGGCTGAACGGATGCGCGCCCGCCGGCGCGGAGGCCGACGGGCGCGCAGGGCGTCCGGGGGGACAGGCGGGAGCCGCCGGTTAGCGACCGAACGTGTACGTGCCGGCGATCGAGAAGACGCCGTTGCGGACGTCCGCGAGCGCGCCCTCGTTGGTCGCCCGCGAGAGGCCGAGCGTGTAGCGACCATCGACGCCGAACGGCCCGGCCCCGACCGTCACGCCGAACGCCGCGCCGACGTCGGTGCTCTTGAACACGTCCGTGTTGACCGAGCCGCCATTGCCGGCGACCTCCTCGGAGATCTTGAAGCCGATGGCCGGTCCGGCGTAGCCGCCGACGAGCAGGCCCGAGTCCGTCACGACGGTCTGGTAGCGCAGCAGGACCGGCACCTCGACGTAGTCGACCCGGTACTCGGCCGAGCTGTTGTCGCTCGCGACGCCCTTCTGCGAGTACGACACCTCGGGCTGGACCGAGAAGCCGGACGCGCCGACGGGGACGTTGGCGAACACGCCGCCGGTGAAGCCGAGGCGCGGCTTGCTGCCGGCGATGTTGTCGCCGGTGAGGTCGGCGACGTTGAGGCCGGCGCGGAGGCCGAACGACGTCTGGGCCGAGGCTGCGGGGACGGCGAGGAGCGCCGCGAGGGCGACGAGCAGGGAACGGGTAGACATGAGATCGGGAGGTAGATGAGGCCGCTGGAGGCGCGGCTCCCCGGCCTACCCCAACGTCCGTGCCGCGGCGTGTGCAGATCCGGGAAAGCCGCGCGAGGTGCCGCTTTTCCGCGCTCCGGCGCGAACGTCGCCCGGTCTCGGGCGTTGACAGAACCGTGTCACCCGCCCCCGGGCGGGCGCGCCTGTCCGCGACAGCGGACGCCCGCGTTCGCCCCGCCGCCCACCTGCCGCCGCTCGCTGCCGCTCGCCCGCATGGCCCGCTCGGACCGCTCGCTGAACAAGACGGAACGCCTCTTCGCGCTCGTGCTGCTCTTGCAGAACCGGCCCAACATGACGTCCCGCGATCTCGCCGAGCACTTCGCCGTCTCGCGGCGCACCATCTTCCGCGACCTCCGGACGCTCGGCGAGTCCGGCGTGCCGCTGACGTACGCCGAGGACGGCGGCTACGAGATCCTCGACGGCTACCAGCTGCCGCCGCTGATGCTCTCCGCCAGAGAGGCGGCGACGCTGCTCGTCGGGGCCGAGTTCACCAAGCTCCAGCCCGACGCCTCGCTCCGGACCGACGCCGACGCGGTCGCGATGAAGATCCGCTCCGTCCTGCCCGACTCGGTCAAGGGCTACATCGACAGCCTCCAGGAGCGGACCGTCCTGAGCCCGTTCCACGAGACCCAGAGCACGCGCAGCGCCACCGGCGACGAGCAGGGCCTCTGGTTCGAGCTGTCCGAGGCGACCGCCCGCCAGCGCGTCGTCAAGATGACGTACTACGTGGCGTCGCGCGACGAGGAGACCGTGCGCGAGGTGGACCCGCTCGGGCTCGTCTACTACGCGGACCACTGGAACCTCATCGCCTACGACCACCTCCGGGAGACCGTCCGCAACTTCCGGCTGGACCAGATCCGCAAGCTCCGCACGCGCTTCGACACCTTCGAGCGCCCGGCCGGCTTCGACCTCCGCGAGTTCCTCCGCGAGCGCGGCGAGAGCCCGACCAACGTCCGCATGACGGTCCGCTTCCAGGACCGCGCCTGGCGCTGGGCGCGCCCGCAGATGCCGGCCGACGTCGAGCAGGAGCTGCCCGAGCCCGCCGCCGACGGCGGCGGCGGGTGGACGCGCGTGACGTTCGAGTTCGAGAACGTCGACTACGTCGCGCGGTGGCTGCTGCGCTATGGCACGGACGCCGACGTCGTCGAGCCGGAGGCGCTGCGCGAGGCCGTCGCGGCGCAGGCGCGCGCCGTCGCGGCGCAGTACGCGCCCGTCGAGGCGTGAGGCCGACGCCGCCCGTGGCCTCAGCCGCCCGGTCTGAGCCGGCGTGGCCGCGCGGAGGCCGAGCGGCGGACGCCGAGCGCGTCGCGCGTCCGGCCCCGCGGCCGCGTGCGCACGAGCCCGCGCTCGCTGTCCCGCTCGCCGACGAGAAGCCGCCACGGCAGCACGAGCGCGCCGTCTACCAGCGCCGAAGAGGACAGGTGCCTCATGGCGCGGTCTATGTTAAGCGGACCCGGATCCCTTCACAGCTCGGCACCATGGCTCCGCCGGCCGTCCCCCGCTCCTCCTGCCCCCAGACGGCACACGTCGGCGCTGTGCTGTCGACGCGGCCGCACGACGGGGGCGGCCACCAGTACGCGCTGAGCGTGCTGGCGAGCCTCGGCCGCATGGACGGCGGGCCAGACCTGTCCGTCCTGGCGACGGCCGGCACCGACCTCCCGGACGACGTCGCGGCGCTCGTCCCGCGCGTCCGGCCGTTCGCACCCGAGACGCCCGAGGTGCCGCCGGCCGGGACGCTCGCGCAGCGCCTGCTCGGCGAGTCGCCGCTGCGGCGCGCGCTCAGCCGCGCGCGGAGCCGCCTCGCCGGCCCGACGAGCCGCGACCCCGACCGCGTGCACACGCGCCCCGAGGCGGCCGCGTGGCTCGACGCCGCCGGCCTCGACTGGACGTTCTACACGACCGCGGCGGCGCTCGCGTTCGAGGCCGGCCGGCCGTACGTGGCACCCGTCCACGACCTCCAGCACCGGCTCCAGCCTCACTTTCCCGAGGTCTCGGCCGGCGGCGAGTGGGCCTGGCGCGAGTACCTCTTCCGCAACCTCACGCGCTACGCGACGCTCGTGCTCGTGGACTCCGAGGTCGGGCGCGAGGACGTGCTCGAGTTCTACGGCCGGTACGGCCTCACCGAGGACCGCGTGCGCGTGCTGCCATTCCAGCCGCCGTCGTACCTCGA
>JAYWIE010000473.1:0-2404 GCA_043789155.1 Rubricoccaceae bacterium
GCGGTAGGCGACGAGCGCCGGCGTGTGCGCGGCGACGAACGCCTCGGTCTCGGGCACGAACGCGTCGCACTCGCCGGCGACGGGGCTGACGATGCCCGCCTGCGCGCGCTTGCCGTAGTCGTAGGAGACGGTCGCGGAGCGCGGCACGACGCGTGCGGTCAGGAACGCGCGGGCGGCCGCGAGCTCGGCCTCGACGTCCGGCGTGAGGTCCGGGTGCCACGTGATGCGCGCCGCGGGCAGGTCGAAGCGGCCGCCGCCGCTCTCGAACAGGACCGGCGCGCGGACGCCGACGGCCTGCGCCGTCGCCTCGACGTAGGCGTAGCTGCGGCCCGAGCACAGGCCGAAGCGCGGCACGCGCGGGTCAGACTCGGCGCGCTCGACGTGCGCGCGCAGGCGCGCGAAGGCGTCGAGGCGGAACGGGCGGTACGGCTCCGAGAGGCAGCCGTCGATGTCGGCGAGGAACAGCTTGATCACGGGTGCGGCGCGGCGGGCCGTGCATCCTACGACAGCGGGCCAGCACCGGACGGCCACTCGGGCCCGCGCGCGCGGCGCAGCGCGAAGCCGCCGGCCGTCAGCCAGACGCGGCTCGCGGCCTGCTCGACGAGCCCGCGCCGCGTCAGCGCGTCGAGCGACGCCACGACGGCCGCGCGGCGCTCGGCGACGCGCCGGCCGAGGGCGACCTCGGTCGCGCCGTCGGCGTCGAAGAGGGCGGACAGCAGGCGGGCCTCAGCCGGGCCGAGGCGAGCGTCGGAGAGCAGGCGCGGCGGCATGCCCAGGGCGGCGTAGAGCGTTGTCATTGCGGTACCGGAGGACACGTGCCAAACGTAGGGAGGCGGCCTGCGCTGCGCCGTGATCCGTTCCCCTACCTGCGCGTCGGTCGTTGACGCAGGCCCGCAGCGACGTGCCCTCCGTGTGCGCCGGCGAGTCTGGTTCATTCGCCGCTGGCGGAACGGAGACGCCCCCGTTCTGAGCACTGACTGAAAGACTGCCCGGCGCATCCGATTCTGGTTTCGAATCCCATCTCGGTGTGCATGCCACCCGCCTCACTCGTTGCCCGCCATCTCGTCCGCCGGGTCGAGATCTACGTCGTCTCGCTGACGGTGGCTTTCGTCGCCGTCGCCAGGGCGATGTCGCTGCAGGACGTCCACGCATCGGTGGCCATCTTCGTGACGGCGGTCGCCATCGGCTTCATCCACGGGCTCATCGCGTGGGCGAACGGCCGCCGCGAGCGCGCGCTGCGCAGCCAGGTCATCGTCGAGGTCCGCGAGATGCTGCGCGACCAGGTGCTGAACCAGCTCGCGGCGATGAAGATGTGGGTCTCGGAGCAACCCGACCCGGAGACGATCCGCCTGCTCTTCGCCGACGTCGACGAGTCGATCGACGAGGTCGCGGCGCTGATCGACAGGCTCACCGAGGAGCAGCTCGACACGTGGCGGCTGACGTACGCCAACGCGTCGGTGCACATGGAGCGCGGGGCGGACGAGCTGGCGCTGGCGTAGCACAGCCGCGGCGCGCGCTACTTGCCGATGCAGAAGCGCGAGAAGACGGCCCCGAGGACGTCGTCCGCCGTGACCGCGCCGGTGACGAGGCCGAGCGCGTGGAGCGCGTCCCGGAGGTCGAGCGAGAGCAGGTCCGCGTCAGAACCTGTCGCGAGCGCGGCCTGCGCCCGTCGGACCGCCGCCTGCGCGTCGGCGAGGGCGGCGCGGTGGCGCTCGTTGACGGCCGTCGCGTCGCCCGCGGCGTCGTCGGCGCGGAGGGCGGCGAGCAGGGCCGCGCGCAGCGGCTCGAGGAGGGCGGGCTCGCGGGCGGCGTCGCGGCCCGAGACGGCGAGCGCGCCGGCGAGCGTCGCGTGCGGCGTGGCGGCGAGGTCGGCGCGGCTCGCGAGGCGCAGCACGGGCAGGTCCGGGCGCGCGGCCGCGAGCGCGTCGAGGTCGGCGCGCTCGCCGGCGTCGAGGCCCGCGCGGGCGTCGGCGAGGTAGAGGACGGCGTCGGCCGTCTCGAGCGCGGCCCGAGCGCGGCGCGCGCCCTCGGCCTCGACCGCGTCGGCCGCGCCGGCGTCTGCGGGCGCGCGCAGGCCAGCCGTGTCGACGAGGCGCACGCGGAGGCCGTCGACCTCGACGTCCGTCTCGACGGCGTCGCGCGTCGTGCCGGGGGCGTCCGAGACGATGGAGCGCTCGCGGCCGGCGAGGGCATTGGCGAGCGTGGACTTGCCCGCGTTGGGGCGGCCGGCGAGCACGACGCGGGCTCCGTGGCGCAGAAGGGCTCCGAGGCGGGCGGTCGAGAGCAGCTCGGCGAGGCGCGCGTCGGCGGCGGCGAGGCGGGCCGCGAGCTCCGTACGGTCCGCGAACGTGACGTCCTCGTCGGCGAAGTCGAGCTCGAGCGCGAGCAGCGCCGCGACGCCGAC
>JAYWIE010000474.1:0-8515 GCA_043789155.1 Rubricoccaceae bacterium
AGCCTGAAGGAACAAGAACAGCTTTCCGAGTTGATCGCTGCTGAGCCAAGGCGCTGAAGTTCACCATGCCATGCTGCGGCGAATGGCGGAATGTGAGCGCGACCGTCCAAGTACTCGAGCGACAGGAGACGTCGGCAACGGCGGCTGGTCTGTTGCACCGCGTCGCTTTCGTTCCTCCGATGACTGCTCCGGCTCTACCTCTCAACTCTCCGCCGCTGACCGACATGGCACCCACACCGATCACAAACGACCGTCAAGCGATGGCAGAGCAAGCCGCCGTCCACCGGGTGCTTCTCGTCCACAACCGCTACCAGCGGCCGGGCGGCGAGGACGCCGTGTTCGAGACCGAGTCCGCGATCCTCGAGGGCGGCGGGCACGCCGTTGCGCGCCTCGAAGTCTACAACGACGCCGCGGACGGCCTGTCGAAGGCGGACCTTGCCCGGCGGACCGTCTGGTCGCGCGAGGGGAAACGGATGGTCGAGGAGGCCGCGCGTGCGCACGGCGCGGACGTGGTCCACTTCCACAACACGCTGCCGCTGATCTCGCCGGCGGGCTACTACGGCGCGCGCGCCGCGGGCGCGGCCGTCGTGCAGACGCTCCACAACTACCGCCTCGTGTGCCCCTCGGCAACGCTCTTCCGCGACGGCCACGTCTGCGAGTCCTGCCTCGGCAAGGCCTTCGCCGCGGCCGGCGTGCGCCACGGCTGCTACCGGGGCAGCCGCGCCGCGACGCTCGCCGTGGCTACGATGACGGCCGTCCACAGGGCCCTCGGGACGTGGGACTCGGCCGTGGACCGCTACATCGCCCTCACGCCGTTCATGCGCGAGACGCTCGGCCGCGGCGGCTACGACGCCGACCGCATCGCGGTGAAGGCGAACGCGATGCCGGCCCTGCCCGAGCTCGCCCGCCGCGGCGACGGCACCCTCATCTTCGCGGCACGCCTCGACGCCGGCAAGGGCGTCGAGACGCTCCTCCGGGCCTGGGAGCAGCACCCGGACTTGCCGCCGCTCGTCGTCGCCGGCGACGGCCCGCTGGCACCGCTCGTCCGCGAGGCCGCCGCGCGCCTCGGCCCCGGCCGCCTCCGCTTCGCGGGCTGGGTGCAGGCCGCCGAGCTTGAGGCGCTGCGCGATGACGTGGACGCCTTCGTGTTCCCCTCGGAGTGGTACGAAGGCAGCCCGATCGCCTTCGCCGAGGCGCTCGCCCGCGGCCTGCCGGCCGTCGCCTCCGACATCGCGACGGTCCGGAGCATGATCCGGGACGGCCACGAAGGCCGCCTCTTCCGCGCCGGCGACTCGGACGCCCTCGCCGCGGCCGTCCGCGACGTCATGCAGGACGCAGGACGCCGCGACGCCATGGCCGACGCCGCGCGGCGCACGGCCGAGCGCAACCACTCGCCCCTCGCTACGCTGCTCGGGCTCAGGCGCATCTACGCCGAGGCGGTCGCGGTGCGGCACCCGGCCCGCCGCCCGGTCGTTCCGGCCGGCCCGCTCGCCCCTACCCTGGAGCCCGCCCATGCCTGACACGCTCACCGAGGCGCCGCGCCCACCGTCCCGCCGCGTCCTCGGCGTCCGCTTCGACGCGACGACCTACGCCGACGCCACGGCCCGCATCCTCGCGTGGGCGCAGGCCGGCGACTCGCGCACCGTCTTCTGCTCGAACACGCACAGCGCCGTCGAGGCGCAGGACGACCCGGCCTTCCTGGACGTCCTCGACCGCGCCGACCTCAACACGCCCGACGGCGTGCCCGTCGTGTGGACGCTCCGGCACCGCGGCATCCCGTCCGCCGGGCGGGTCTACGGGCCGGACCTCACGCTGCACGTTCTACTCGCGGCCGCTACGGCCGGCGTGCCGGTCGCGTTCTACGGCTCCTCGCCCGAGACCCTCGCCGCGCTCGCCGACCGCCTGCCCGCGCTCGCGCCCGGCCTGGACGTGCGTGCCATGATCTCGCCGCCGTACCGCGCGCTCACGGCCGACGAGGACGCCGCGTACACCGCGCAGATCGCGGCGTCGGGCGCGCAGATCCTGTTCGTCGGGCTCGGCTGCCCGCGGCAGGAGGCGTGGTGCGAGGCGCACCGCGGCCGCGTCCCGGCCGTGATGCTCGCCGTCGGCGCGGCGTTCGACTTCCACGCCGGGCGCCTCCGGCAGGCCCCGCCGGCGGTGCAACGGATGGGCCTCGAGTGGGCGTTCCGGCTCGCGATGGAGCCGCGCCGGCTGTGGCGGCGCTACGCCCGCGTCGTCCCGCGCTTCCTGCTCGGCGTCGCCCGCGAGGAGATGCGCGGCGAACGCGCGTGACGGATGCCGGGCCGACACGTCCGGGGCGATTTTCCGGTGGCCGGGCTGACCGTCCGTTTGTCCGGCCCTCCCCGGAGCGGCCACACGAGGGCTACCGCTACGATCTGATCGGACCGAACCTGGCTGAACCCGGCCGCATCCGGTTTACGTCGCTACCTCCGGCGTCCATGACATCCCCGATGGCCGTCCCGCTCCCCGCTCGCCGCTCCCTATGACCACGCCCCGTGTCTCCGTCGGCCTGCCCGTGTTCAACGGCGCGCGCTACCTCGCGCAGACCCTCGACGACCTCCTCGGCGGCACCTTCGCCGACCTCGAGATCGTCGCGTGCGACAACGCCTCGACCGACGCCACGCCGGACATCCTCGCCGACGCCGCCCGCCGCGACCGCCGCCTGCGCGTGAGCCGCACCGCGGCCAACATCGGGGCGCTGCCCAACGCCAACCGGGCCGTCGCGCTCGCGCGCGCGCCGCTGTTCGCGCTCGCGGCCTACGACGACCGCCACGCGCCGACCTTCCTCGAGCGCCTCGTCGGCGCGCTCGAGGCCGCGCCCCACGCCGTCCTAGCCTACGGCGGCGCGACGGTCGTCGGCGAGGACGACCGGCCCTTCGCCTTCGACGCCGCCGCGCGCCACTACCTCGGCCCGGACGGGACGGTCTACGGCTTCGACGCCGCGCTCGAGCGGCCGCTGCCGCCGGGCACCGCGCCCGCGGACGCGCTCGCGCGCTACCGCGCCGTCCTCCGCTCGACCGACGTCAACGCGCCCATCCACGGCCTCTTCCGCCGGGCCGTGCTGGACCGCGTCGGCCCGCACCGGCTCCACGGGTCGGACCGGCTCATCGTCGCGCACGCGGCGCTCGCCGGGCCGTTCGCGTACGTGCCCGAGGCGCTGTTCGGCTTCCGGATCCACGCCGCATCCACGTTCCACCTCACGCGCGCCGAGTGGCTCGCGCGCGAGTCCGGGGCGGCCCACGCCGGCTCGGCGCTCGACGGCGCGCGCACGCTCGCGGCGTACCTGCAGGCCGCGGCGCAGGCCGGCCTGCCACCGCTCGCGCGCGCCCGCGCGCTGGCCGCGAGCGCGGGCTACGCCGTCCGCCCGGCCGTGCTGCGGCGGCTGCTGCTGCCCGGCCGCGACCACTACTTCGGGTGGACGCACTGGCCCGGCGGGGCCGCTCCGGACACGCGCCGCCCGCCCGCCCTGCCCGCGGACGCAGGGCCGTGGGAGTGGATGACGCATGAAGGTTCAGGAAAGACCATGAAAGAGCGAGACATGCCAGGCACGGGAGGTGCATCCCACCGTACGATGTTACCGGCAACAGCCTCTGGCTAGCCCTTTCCTCACACTCCGTATCCTCCCATGGCGAAAAGAGCCCGCTTGGACACAGCCTTCAAATTCGAAGTGGTCAACGACACCGACGCGGCCGACCGCCGCAGCCGCCGCGGCCAGCGGCGCAGCAAGTACTCCACCATTGGCGACCAGGTCAACGCGCTCAAGGCGGGCGACGTCCTGACGTTCGAGGCGTCCAAGAACGAGGTGCAGGGCATCCGCAACTACATGCGCCGCAACTTCGAGGACGTCTACAAGGTGTACAGCCGCCGCTCGACCGGCGACAACTTCGAGGTGCACATCGCCCCGATGACCGCCTGAGGACGCGCGTCCCGAGCACGCGCGCCGCGCCGCTCACGAGGCCGTCCGGTTCGCCGGGCGGCCTCGCTGCCGTTTCGGACCGCCGCGCTGCGCCGCCGCGTCGTGCCTCGGCCGCGTCGCGCTCGCGTTCCGGCCCCGCCCGCCGTTGCACCGGCGACGCCGGCGGTCCGATCTTTGCGCCACCGCGCGCACACCCTCACGCCGCCCGATGCGCATCCTCCTCGCCGGCCACGACGGCTACATCGGCACCGTCCTCGCGCCGCTGCTCGCCGCGGCGGGCCACGACGTCGTCGGGCTCGACGCCGGGCTGTTCTCGGCCTGCCCGTTCGGCGAGCAGCCGCCCGCGATCCCCGCGCGCCGCCTCGACATCCGCGACGCGACCGCGGCCGACCTCGGCGGGTTCGACGCCGTGGTGCACCTCGCGAACCTCTCCAACGACCCGCTCGGCAACCTCAGCCCCGGCCTGACGCACGCCGTCAACGCCGAGGCGACGGTCCGGCTCGGCGCGCTCGCGCGCGCGGCCGGCGTCTCGCGCTTCGTCTTCGCGTCGTCGTGCAGCCTCTACGGCGCGGCCGGGCAGTGCGACGTGAGCGAGACCGCCGCCTTCAACCCGCTCACGGCCTACGGGCAGGCCAAGGTCACGGCCGAGGCCGGCCTGCGCGCGCTCACGACCGACACCTTTTCACCGGTCTTCATGCGCAACGCGACCGTCTACGGCCTCAGCCCGCGCCTCCGCTTCGACCTCGTCGTGAACAACCTCACCGCGTGGGGCGTCGCGACCGGGGCCGTCCGGATGCTCTCCGACGGGACGCCGTGGCGGCCGCTCGTCCACGTCGAGGACGTCTCGACGGCCGTCGCGGCCGTGCTCGCCGCGCCGCGCGGCGACGTCCACGCGGAGGCCTTCAACGTCGGCCGCACGGGCGAGAACTACCAGGTCCGCGACGTCGCCCGCATCGTCGCCGAGGAGGTGCCGGGCTGCTCGGTCGCCTTCGCGCAGGGCGCGAGCCCGGACGCGCGCTCCTACCGCGTCTCGTTCGACAAGATCGCCCACGCGCTGCCCGCGTGGACGCCGCGGTGGACCGTCCGCGACGGCGTCCGCCAGCTCCGCGACGCGCTCTCAGGCCTCGGCCTCACGCCCGACGTCTTCGAGGGCCCGCGCTTCTCGCGCATCGCCCATCTCCAGGCCCGGCTCGCCACCGGCGCGCTCACGCCCGACCTCCGCCCCGCCGCCGCGCCTTCGCGCCGTGGCCGCCCGCGGCTGGCCGTTCAGGCCGGGCCCGCGCAGCCGATACACGTCGCCTAGCCCGCCGCCCGCCCCATGCCCGACCGCCCGACCGGCACACTCGCCTGCCGGTCGTGCGGCGCGCCGCTGCACCACTCCGTCGTGGACCTCGGGCTGAGCCCGCCCTGCCAGAGCCTCGTCCCGATGAGCCGCGCCGCCCACGGCGAGGCGTTCTACCCGCTGCACGCCTTCGTCTGCGAGGCCTGCGCGCTCGTCCAGATCCACCACGACGTCGACCCGGGCGACATCTTCTCGGACTACGCCTACTTCTCGTCCTACTCGGACTCGTGGGTCGAGCACGCCCGCCGCTACGTCTCAGACATGACGGCCCGGTTCGGGCTCGGGGCCGGGAGCCTCGTCGTCGAGATCGCCTCCAACGACGGCTACCTGCTCCAGCACGCCGTCGCGGCCGGCATCCCATGCCTCGGCGTCGAGCCGGCGGCCAACGTCGCCGCGGCCGCCGCCCGGCGCGGCGTCCCGACGCGCGTCGCCTTCTTCGACGACGACGAGGCGCGGCGCATGGTCGAAGAGGGCATTCGGGCGGACCTGCTGCTCGGCAACAACGTCCTCGCACACACGCCCCACCTCAACGCCTTCATCGCGGGCATGAAGACGCTGCTCGCCGAGCCGACGCCGGACAGCGCGGGCGGCGTGATCACGATGGAGTTCCCGCACCTGACCGAGTTGATTGACCAGGGACAGTTCGACACGATCTACCACGAGCACTACTCGTACTTCTCGTTCACGGCCGCCGCGCGCGCCTTCGCCCGCCACGGCCTCGCCCTCTTCGACGTCGAGCGCCTCCCGACGCACGGCGGCTCGCTGCGGATCTACGGCTGCCACGCCGGCGCGCGCCCGCCGACGGCCCGCGCGGCCGAGATGCTCGCCTTCGAGCAGGCGTGGGGCGTGGACGGTCTCGCGACCTACGACGCCTTTGCCGCGCGCACGCGCGAGGTCCGCCGCGGCCTGCTCGCGTTCCTCTTCGACGCCGCGGCGCGCGGCAAGACCGTCGCCGGCTACGGCGCGCCGGGCAAGGGCAACACGCTGCTCAACTACTGCGGCATCCGGCCGGACCTCGTCGCCTACACTGTCGACCGCAACCCGCACAAGCAGGGCACGCTCACGCCGGGCACGCGCCTACCGATCTACGACCCCGCGCGCCTCTTCGAGACGAAGCCGGACTACGTGCTCATCCTCCCGTGGAACCTCCGCGACGAGATCGCCGAGCAGATGGCCGGCATCCGCGCGTGGGGCGGCCAGTTCGCCGTCCCGATCCCGCGCGTCGAGGTGTTTTGAGGGGATGGGGGATGGGGGACGACCAAGCCGTCCCATTTTGTTCCACCTCCGCGCCCTGTAGAGACGCCCCGCTGGGGCGTCTTCCCTCCGGATGCCCCGACGTCCCCGACATCGCCCCGACGTCCCCGCCAACGTCCCCGCCATCCCCGGTGTCCCCGGCGGCAGGCGCGTCAGCCGCGGGCGGCGAGCCAGGCGGCGAAGGCGTCGGTGCCGAGGCTCGTGAGCGAGCCCTGAGCCGTGAGCCCGCCCTTCTGCGCCGAGAGGACGCCCCAGAGCGTGTCGTCGAGGCCGTCCGTGGCGTGCGCGTCCGGGTTGATCGAGACGTAGAGACCGCGCGCGCGCGCGGCGCGGATGAACGTCCAGTCGAGGTCCAGCCGCCACGGGTTAGCGTTGAGCTCGACCGCCGTGCCGTGCTCGGCGCAGGCGTCGAGCACGGCCTCGTGGTCGAGCGGGTAGCCCTCGCGGCGCAGCAGCAGGCGCGCCGTCGGGTGGCCCAGGACGTCGACGTGCGGGTTCGAGACCGCGCGCACGACGCGCGCCGTCGCCTCGTCGACGCTCATCGAGAAGCCCGTGTGGACGCTCGCGACGACGACGTCGAGGCGCGCGAGCAACTCGTCCTCGAAGTCCATGCGGCCGTCGCCGAGGACGTCGACCTCGGAGCCCGAGAAGACGCGGACCGGCCCGCGCTCTGCGTTGAGCGCGGCGACGTCCGCGATCTGCGCCTCGAGGCGGTCGGGCGTGAGGCCGTTGGCGATTTTGAGGCTCTGGCTGTGGTCGCAGACGCCGAAGTAGGCCAGCCCGCGCGCGTGCGTCGCCTCCGCCATCTCGCGCAGCGAGTGCGCGCCGTCGCTGGCCGTGGTGTGGTTGTGGACCGTGCCGCGGAGATCGCCGTGCGTGACGAGGACGGGCAGCGTGCCGGCCTCGGCCTCGGCGAACCAGTCGCCGTCGCGCAGCGGCGGCGGGATGGGGGAGAGGCCGGCGGCGGCGTAGACGGCCGCCTCGGTCGTGGCCGCGGCGAGCGCTGCGGCAGCCCCGCCGGCGTCCGCGCGGGCCGTGACCGCGGCGACGTGCTCCGGCGGGCCCGTCCGCTCCCAGAGCGTGCGCTCGAAGCGGTCGGCGGGTGCAGCCCACACCGTAAGGCCCTGCCCGTTAGGAAGCGTCGCGGCGACGGACCGGTCCGTGTCGTCCTGCCCGGCGTCGGGCCGCGGGTCGAGGCCGGCCGTGCGGAGGGCGTCGGCGAGGGTCAGCATCTCGCTCGCGGCGACGACCTCGACCTGCGCCACGACGTTGCACTGCCGCCGGACCTCGCCGGCCGGGGCCGCGGTGATGCTGGCCGCGCGGAGCGCGTCGCAGACGGCGTGCGCCTCGCGCCAGGCGTCGCGGAGGTGCGCGCGGCCGGCGTACGAGCGCAGCTGCTCGACGCTCGTCAGGATGTTCTGGACCGTCTTGGCCCCGAAGCCGTCGAGCTCCGCGAGGCGGCCCGAGGCGGCGGCGGCCTCGAGCGAGTCGAGCGAGACGACCCCCGCCTCGGTCCACAGCTGCCGCACCTTCTTGACGCCGAGGCCCTTGACCCGGAGGACGTCCGGGATGCCCGGCGGGAGCGCCTCGAGCAGGGCCGTCACCGTCCGCGTCGAGCCCGTCGCGACGAACTCGGCGAGGTCGGCGGCGAGCCCACGGCCCACGCCGGGGACGTCGGTGATGGTGCCGTCGAGCACGAGCGGCTCCGCGGGCCGGTCCAGCCGCTCGACGGCGCGGGCGGCCTGCGCGAAGGCGCGCGCGCGGAAGGCGTTGCCGCCCGAGAGCTCGACGAGGTCCGCGGCGAGCGCGAGGTGGCGGGCAAGGGCTCTGTTGGTCATCGGTCGGGGGGAGGGCTGGGCCAGTGGGCAGCGTCGCCGGCTGACGCCGTCGAGCCAGTGGCTGATTCGGGCCAGTGTCGGCTGCGCCGAGGCACCGGGTGAACCCGGACCGGTGGCCAGTGGCTGAAGATGCACTCTCCGCCA
>JAYWIE010000475.1:0-8505 GCA_043789155.1 Rubricoccaceae bacterium
GTCTTCGGGCCGGCTGAGGATTGAAACTCCCCTGCCACGACGTAGCCGGCCTCCCCTACGAACCAGCATCTTGTCTTCAGGCCACCTGAAGGTTGAAACTATCCAACTTCGTTGGTATCGTGGAAGGCGTCGAGCCCAAACAGCCGGTCCTCGGGCCGGCTGAGGATTGAAACCGCTCGGGCTCTGCACTCAGTCCGCAGCCGAGGTCGGGCCGCGTCGTTTAAGACATGTCTACACCGGCCCGCGCGGCGGGTGGTACCGCTCCATCTCGAGTGGCTGCCGCGTTTACGGGTGCTGACACGCTCTATGCGCCACGTCCCCACCCATGCTCGGGGCTCAGCCAACTCTGAGCCCCCCACCTCGCCACCACCTGCGCCCGGGCAGTCTCCGGGATGTTAAACACTGCAACTCAAAATCTCATGCGCACCGCGCTCCTCGCACTTAACCCTCTTCGTCTCCGTGTCCGGTTGTGTTTCAACACGGTCCACAAGGCTTTCCACCCAGACGTACACGCCTACTAACCCCGAGCAGGTAACAATCTATTTGACAGAGGTCGACATTCCGGGACGGTTTGAGCGCATCGCCATCCTCAACTCCAAAGGTTCGACCAGCTTTACGAACGAGCAGCAGATGATGCGCTCAATCCGGGCCGAGGCCGCCAACGTCGGGGCCAACGGAGTGCTCTACAACCGACCAACGGAGCCGAGCGGCGGCGCACAGGTCGCGGCTGCCATTTTCGGCGTGCCGACGAACCGGCGCAGTGAGATGGTTGCCATCTTTGTCTACCCGGCGGAGCCTGCTCCTGTGGTGGCACCTGTGCCAGCCTCTCCATCGACGACAGTCCCGGCAAAGCCGCAGCCTACCGGTATGTCGAGGCCCTGACCCTTGCCGTCTGAAAGCCCCTGCCGAGAGCGCTCTCGGCGGGGGCTTCCCCATTTTATGCGGTGCTCGTGCGGCACATACAGCGTGACGCGGCCGACCTGAGGCTGTCATCCTGAGCGAGCGCAGAGAGTCGAAGGATCTCTGACGAGGACAGCGCCTCGCTCATCAGAGATCCTTCGACTGCGGCCCGTCGGGCCTCTGCTCAGGATGACGTCGCGCCCGCCTCACCTCAACAACGTTGCGCTGCGACGGGCTCCAACGCGGCCGGTGCCTGGCAAGCGTCGCGGCTCTGCCTGCGCACACTCCGTCCGCGCGTGTGACACGCATGCTCGCACACTTCGCCCTGCCCCCCCGCTCCTCCGACATCGGCCGCGCTCATCGAACCACAGGCGGCACTGACACACAGCGCACCTTTGTACAGGCTATGCAGCCCGCCGAGAGCTGGTCGCCAGGCGACGGCAGAGCGATCATGAGGAGCCACCCGCCGCCCCGCCCCGCATGGCGCTCCGCCTGACGTCCCTCGTCTCGCTCACGGCGGCCGTTCTTGCGGCCGCCGCCTCTGCCCAGACGTCGGACTCCGCCGCCGTTCGTCCGCCCGCGCGCAACATCTTCGGCGGCGTCGAGGCGCGCCGGCCGCTGCCGGCCCGTGGCGTCTTCGCCGGCAACGTCGTCGCGATGGCGGCGCTGACGGCCGGGCGCGGGCTCGCCGAAGGCGTCCCGGGACGGCGGCTGCCGGCGGTCGCGCTCGGTGGGGCCGCAGCCGGGGCAGGGTTCTACGGCGCGAAACGGCTCGTCGGCGAGCGCCATCCCGCCCTCGGGTTCGCGCTCGCGTACGCCTCGGCGTCGCTCGCCGAGAACGTCGCCGAGGGCGGGCACGCGCTGTCGCACGTCCGCATCGGCCTCGGCCCGCTCGACGTGCGCGTCGCGACGCCGTTCGCCGGCGAGCGGGTGGGCGGCGCGCCGGCGGGCGGCGGACGTGCCGGGCCGGGCGTCGGGCTCGAGCTCGAGCCGCTGAGCGTGGCCGCGGGCGTCGTGCTGCCGCTGCGCGGGTTCCGGCCGAGCGTCTGCGGGGCCGGGCTGTGCTACCGCCGCGGCGCGCCCGAGCGCGTCGTCCGCAACGGCCGCCCGTTCCGCCGCCTCGGCCGGACGGTCGGGCGCGTCGTGCGGCTGTGGACGCCCTTCCTGCCACGGAGCGAGGCCCACGAGGGCGTCCACGTCGTACAGGCCCTTCAGCTCGCCGCCGTTACGCCCGGCGGCACACTCCGCGCGCTCACCGGCCAGACGACCGACGCCCGCGTCGCGCTCGACGTCCGCACGGACTGGTTCAGCCCGCTCGCCGCCGCGGCCGTCTTCGCGCTCGCGCCCTACGAGCGCGTCTGGACCGAGCGCGAGGCGTTCACGCTCGCCGGCCCCGACGCCGCGCCGCTGCCCGGCACGTCAGCGCCGCGGTGACCCGATCCGGGCCCACTCCACGAGGTCCGTCGGCGGCGGGACAGCCCCGAGGCGTCGCAGCATCGCCACACCCTGCCCGCGGTGGAACGTCGAGTGGTTGACGACATGCTGCATCTGGACGCCGAGCGGCGTCGCACCGGCGGCACCGTTGAGGAGCGTGTACGGCCGCGGCGCGGCGATCTCGCCGTCTGTGAGCCCGCCGAGCCAGTCGCGGCGCTCGCGGGCGACGGCGTCGAAGACGTCCCGGAGGCCCGCCGGCAACGTCGTGCCGGTCCACTCGGGGAAGGCCGTCGGGGCGTCGCCGGCCCAGCGGCGCAGCCAGACCCACTCGGCACCGGCGATGTGCTCGAGGACCGCCTGGAGCGTCGGGAAGGAGCCGCCGAGGTCGCGCGTCCAGGCGTCGGCACCCTGCGCTTCGGCGGCGTCGAGCACAGCCGCGTTGGCCCACTCGGAGTAGATGAAGAGGGCGGCGAGCGAGCACATGGGCAGACCGGCGGTGGGCGAGAAGGTACGGGACAGGGGCCGGACGTATCCTCCTGAGCCCATGCCGAGCCGCCCTCCCCACCGCACCCCGATGCGCCCGACCCTCCTGCTTACCGCGGCCCTGCTCGCCGGGGCGCTGTCCGCCGATGCCGCACGTGCGCAGCCGACCGAGCGCGCCGCCGTGTTCGCGTCCGCGAGCCACTTCCGGTCGGCCGGCATTTTCCGGTGCAGCACCTGCTACGACTTCGTCGCGACCACGGCCCGGATCGGTGCCGAGGTGCCGGTGTTCCGCCGCGCCGGGCTCGTCGGGACGGTCGGTGTGGCCTTCCAGGCGGCCAGCTTCGCCAACAAGGGAATCGGGAGCCGGAGCGGGGTCCGCCCGCAGAGCGTCGAGCCGACCGTGCGTCTCGCCGGGCCGCTCGGGCCGGCCGCCGTCGCCGTGACGGCCGGCTACGTCTTCGACATCGGTCCACGCTTCAACACCGATATCGAGGAGACACAGTCCGTCCCCAACAGCGACACGCAGGATGCGGTTCGGCTCGGCCTCGACGCGACGCTGCCGGCCGGCCGGCTCCGCCTCCTCGCCGGTGCCGAGCGCGTGTGGACGATCCCCGAGACGTACGTCTCGACGGGCTACGGCCCGAACGGAATGCCCGAAGGGACGACCGAGAGCGACGCTGACGACGGCGACTACCTCATCGGCCTCCTCGGCGCGTCGGTCGCGGCGACGCCGGCGGTCGAGGTAGGACTGAGCGTGGTCGCGATGCGGCGCAACGACCTAGTGTACGAGACCGGCGAGGCCGGGGGGACGGTCCGCTTCCGCCGCAACGTGGTGGGGCTCGCCCCGCACGTCCGGGTCGCGCCTGCCGGGACGGCGCTGCAGATCGAGGTCACCGCTCAGGCACCGGGCGGGGGGATCGGCGAGCACGGCCGCTACGGCTTCAGCATCGCCGGCGACGGGGAGCCCAGGGTGTGGCTCCCGCTGACGCTCGGCGTGCGGTACGCCCTGTAACACGGGTCCGCCGGAGCACGGATCCGCCGCGACGGGTCAGCCGGTGAGGAGGACTTTGCCGAGCCGGCCGGGCGTCGTCGCAGCGCGGACCGCATCTGCGGCGTCGGCGAGGTCGAAGGCCGCGTCGACCGGCAACTCGAACAGGCCGGCCGCGGCGTCGCGGGCGAGCGCGTCGAGAATCGGCCGCGAGACCGACCGCGGCGTCTCGCGGAACCACTGCGTGCGCCACACGCCGCGAACGGTCACCCGGCGGTAGAGCAGGGCGGCCGGCGCAACGCTGATCGGCGACCGGCTCAGCGCGCCGTAGACGACGTGGACGCCGCCGTCGCCTAATGCACCGAGAGCGAGCGAGCCGACCTCGCCCGCGACGGCGTCGAAGACGGCGGCGGCACCGGCCTCGCCCGTCGCCTCGCGCAGCGCGGCGCGCGCGTCGGGCGTGTCGGCGTCGGCCACGACGACGGCCGTGCCGAGCGCGCGAAGGGCGTCGGCGTGGGTGTCAGAGCGGACAACGGCGACCGGCCGGATGCGGCGGGCGACAGCCATCCGGGCGACGATGCGCGAGACGGCCGAGCCTCCCGCCGTTAAGATCAGGGTGTCGCCGGCCGTCAGGCCGGGCGCAGCGTCGAGCAGCAGACGGGCCGTGAGCGGGTTGACAAAGAGCTGCGCCGCGGCGGCGTCCGGCAGGCTGTCCGGCACGGCGAGCGCGTCCTCGGCCGCGACCACGACGGCCTCCTGCCACGTCGGCGCGTCGCCGAGCTTGACGACGCGCTGGCCGAGGGCGAGACCTGTCACGCCCGGTCCGACGGCGTCGATAGTCCCCGTGCCCTCGTTGCCGCCCGTCGCCGGCAGGTCGCGGAGGAGCCCGTAGGTCCCGGCGACGGCTGAGAGGTCGGCCGGGTTGACCGGTCGGTGCGTGAGCCGGATGCGGACCTCGCCCGGGCCCGGCTCGGGCGTCGGGACGTCGTCGAGCTGGAGCACGTCGGCGGGCGGGCCGTGGCGGTGGAAGCGGAGCGCGCGCATCAGGCTGCGGGTGGAGTGCCTGCGGGCTCGCCCGCGAAGGACGTCACCGGCGGCGCGGCGAGGCGGCCGTGGACGTACTTGACCGTCACCGAGCCCTCGCCGACGGCCCCGGCGACGCGCTTGGTCGAGCCCGAGCGGACGTCGCCGACGGCGAAGACGCCGGGCTCGGACGTCTCGAAGCCGTCGGGGCGGCCGCCGCCCCAGCGGGCCGCGTCGAGCGCGTCGGGCGGCACGTCCGCGCCGGTGCAGAGGAAGCCCGTGCGGTCGGTCGAGAGCACGACGCGCCCGTCCGCGCCAGGCTCACCGCCGGGTCCGGCAGCCGCGTCGCGGAGCCAGTCCGTGCACGGGTCCGCGCCGACGAAGACGAACAGCGCCGGCGACGCGACGCGCTCGGTCGTGCCGGCCCGCGTGTCGGCGAGCGTGACCGCGGCGAGCGCGGCGTGGCCGTCCGGGCGCTCGCTGCCGTGGACGTCGCGGACCTCGGTAAAGCGGCGCACGCTCACGCGCTCGGCCGCCTCGACGCGCGCGGTTAGGTAGCGGCTCATGCTCTTGCCGAGGTCGCCGCCGCGCAGCAGCAGCAGCACGCGCGCGAAGCGCTCCGAGAGGAACATGGCCGCCTGCCCGGCCGAGTTGCCCCCGCCGACGACGACGGCCGTCGAGGCGTCGCACGCGCGCGCCTCCATCTCGGTCGCGGCGTAGTAGACGCCCGCGCCCTCGAAGCGCTCGATGCCCGGCACGGCGAGGCGGCGGTAGCGCGCGCCCGTCGCCACGACGACGGCCCGGCCGCGGACGCGCGCGCCGTCGGCGAGCTCGACCGCGAAGCCGCCGGGGCCGTCCGCCGTGTCCGGCTCGCGGTGGAGGGCGGCCGCGCGGTGCGGCGTCACGAAGCGCGCGCCGAACTTGCGCGCCTGCACGGTCGCGCGGATGGCGAGGTTGGTGCCCGAGATGCCGGTCGGGAAGCCGAGGTAGTTCTCGATGCGGCTCGACGCGCCGGCCTGCCCGCCGGTGCCGATCTCGTCCACGACGACCGTGCTCAGCCCTTCGCTCGCGCCGTAGACGGCGGCGGCGAGCCCGGCCGGCCCGGCCCCGACCACGACGAGGTCGAAGCGCTCGTCGGCCGAGGGCTCGGCCCCGATGCCGACCGCGCGCGCGAGCTCGAGGTTGGTCGGGTTGTGGAGGACCGTCTGCGAGCCCCAGAACACGACGGGCCCGTCGAGCGCGTCGGCCGTGAGGCCGTGGGCGGCGAGGGCGGCGTGCGCGTCCGTAGGCGTGGTCTCGACGTCCAGCCAGCGCGCGGGGAGGTAGTTGCGGCGCACGAACTCGCCGAGGCGGACGGCGTCGGGGTCGCTGCGCGAGCCGACGAGCGTCAGGCCGGACGCGCCGGCGCTCGTGATCGCGCGCCGCGCGCCGAAGGCGGGCATGAGCACGCTCGCGAGGTCGGTGTCGGCCGCGAGGATGGCGCGGAGCGTCTCGGCGGCCACGCGCAGCACGCGCCCGCCGGCATCCATGCGGGCCGTGGCGAAGACGGCCTCGCCGAGCAGCAGGCCGGCCTCGCCGAGAAACTGCCCCGGCCCGAACGGCTCGGGCACGAGGGGCCGCTCGCACGCGGCGTCCTCGTAGACGCGGGCCGCGCCCGCGAGCACGACGAAGAAGTCGTAGGCGGCGTCGCCCTCGCGGAAGAGGAACGTGCCGGCCGGGGCGTCCTCCTCGGTCCCGAGCGCGCGGAGGCGCTCGAGCCGGGCGTCCGAGAGGACGGGAAAGGCGTCGCTTGGAGACATCGGGGTGGGGGAGGGCGCGCCGCGAACGGCCGTCACAGCACGCGGGGTTTCCGCCGGCGGCGCGGGCCTCAGAGGGGCGGACCTCAGAGGATAGGCGCGAGCAGGCGCGTCGCGCTCGCGGCGAAGCGGAAGGCGAACGACGCGCCGTCCAGCGCCTCGGCCGAGAGCGGCGTCGCGCGGGCGAAGTCGGCCTCGAGCATCCGCTCGACCTCGCCGCAGAAGCCGCCGTCGCGCACGACGACCGTCGTCTCGAAGTTGAGCCGGAACGAGCGGTTGTCGACGTTGGCCGTGCCGACGAGCGCGAAGTCGCGGTCGACGAGGCAGACCTTCTCGTGCAGGAAGCCCTCCTCGTAGAGGAAGACGCGCACGCCGACGCGCGTGACCTCGCTCAGGAACGCGTACGGCGCGTACGTGAACAGCGCGCTGTCGCTCTTGCGCGGCACGAGCACGCGGACGTCCACGCCGCGCAGCGCCGCGAGCTCGAGCGCGCCGAGGATGCGGCCGTCGGGGATGAAGTACGGCGTCGCGATCCAGACGCGCTCTTCCGCCGACTCGATGGCGTGCGCGTAGAGCAGCCCGCACGTCTCGACGTCGTCCGAGGGGCCGGACGAGAGCACGAGCGCCGTCTGGTCGGCCTCGGCCGGCGTCGGCACCCAGACGAGGCCCGGGATCATGGCGCGCCGCGCGTAGAACCAGTCGCGCGCGAACGAGAGCTGGAGCGCCTGCACGAGCGGCCCCTCGACGGCGAGGTGCGTGTCGCGCCAGGGCCCGATCGTCTCGTCGCGGCCGAGGTACTCGTCGCCGACGTTGAGGCCGCCCACGAAGGCGTGGCGGCCGTCTATCACGGCGATCTTGCGGTGGTTGCGGAAGTTGAGGCGCAGCTTCTTGATCCAGTTGCGCGGGCCGGTGAACGAGGCGACCTCGACGCCGCCGGCGCGCAGCGTCCGGAGAAAGCGGCTCCCGAGCGACATGCTCCCGACGGCGTCGTAGAGCAGGCACACGTGGACGTCGCGCGCGGCCGCGCGCAGCAGGCAGTCCTGGAAGTCCAGCCCGATCCGGTCGTCGCGGAGGATGTAGAACTGGACGAGGACCGTGTGCTCGGCGCGGTCGATCGCGGCGAAGAGGGCCTCGAACGTGGCCGCGCCGTCGACGAGCAGGCGTGCGCTGTTGCCGCACGAGAACGGGACCGTGCCGAGCGCGCCGAACGCGCGCTCCTCGCCGGCCTCGCGGCCTGCAGCCTTCTCGGGCACGAACGGCGGCTGCCCGAGCGCCCGGCACAGCTGCTGCTCGACGTCGGCGTCGAAGTCGCCGAGGGCCTCGATGTAGTCGCCGAAGGTGAACCGCCCGACGAGCCAGTACAGCGGCACGGCGACGAACGGGAACGCGACGAGCGCGAACACCCACGCCGTCGAGCCCTGCGGCGTGCGCGACTTCATGACCGCGTCGACGGCCGTCGCGATGCCGGCGAGGTAGAGGAGCGGGACGATCACGACCGCGGCGCGCCCGAGCGAGAACGGGACGGCGGCGTTGAGCGAATCGATGACGGATTCCATGGCCGAAGGTAGCCGGCCCGCGGCGGGCCGTAGCTTGGGCGCGTCCCCCGGCTCCCGATGGCTCTCTCCGATCTTCTCGTCTTCGTCGACCAGGTCCGCCACGGCGGCGGCGCGATCGGGGCCGTCGTGCCGAGCAGCCGCGCGCTCGCGCGGCGCATGCTCGACGGGCTGCCGCCGGCGGCCATGCCGCGCCGCGTGCTCGAGGTCGGGGCCGGGACGGGCGCGTTCACGCGCGCGCTCGTCGAGCGCCTCGGCCCGGCCGACACGCTCGTCGTGGTCGAGCTCAACCCGGCGTTCTGCGTGCGCCTGCGCGAGCAGCTCGCGG